>CAIZHO010000436.1 GCA_903932805.1 uncultured Roseiflexaceae bacterium
AGTAGTACACCTCTGACACCTGCCATTTGGCCTGCGTCAACGCCAATGTCGTTGCATGATGAATGGCAATGTGATCAGGATGACCATAGCCACCATATGGTGGGAAGGTAATCAGGTACTGCGGCTCGAATGCATCAATACTCGCGGCGACACGCTCGGCGACATCGGTCACCGGTGCCATGACCAATGCCTCGGGATGCAGATTGTCGGGTGTGCCCGGCATATTACTGTCACGATAATTGAGAAAATGTACCGCACCGAGATCAAGCGCCTCGGCAGCGGCGATTTGTTCTGCAGTTCTGAGTGCACGCACGTCTGCATGGTCTGCCAAAAAATGTTCGTCGACGGTGCCGCATTCACCCCGCGTGGCACAGACATACTGCACTTCGACCCCTGCAGCACGCGCCGCCAGGATGATACCTGCGTTCCCAAAAGCCTCGTCGTCTGGGTGTGCATAGACCACCAGCAAGCGTTTGGGCGCGGTCACCGGGCGCCGTTCGTAGAGCTCGGTTTGCGGGCGAAAGTCCGTTGCGGTCATGCGGGACTCCTTGGAACAACGAGAATGCCCAACACACACGGTTGGCGCTCTCTGAGGGATTACGTACCCCACTACTATACCGCATTCCGGTGAAGCATACCGTTCTTTTGTGGACAAAATCAATGCTATAATATGTCGTTATTACAGGAGCACGATGCTGATGAGCGCACCATCCCAACCGAGTATCGTCGACATCCTCAGCGACGCATATGCACGCCTCAACCGGGCTGCATGGATCGTCGCTATTCCCCTGGTGCTCAACGTGGCCCTCTGGTACGGACCAGCGGTTTCGTTTGCACCACTGCTCAACCAGTCAGCGCAATTGTTGCGCGACATGCAACCCGACGATGCGCCCGAATCGACTGCAGAACTCCGTCAGATTCGCGATCAAACCATAACCGTCCTCGAAGAGCTCGGCAGTGACGATATGCGCCCGCAATTGGCCTGGCTCAATGCCGTGCCCTATACCATTTACGGCTTCCGCGCTGGTGGAGCGAGCGCAGACGCGGTCGGCTTGCCCTTTATCAATGCGCAACCCGCCAAAATCGACCCAACCACGGCCATCTGGGTCGAGGGCTTTGGCGATGTCGCACGGAGCTTTCTCGTCGTCAATGTCGTCGGCTTGTTCATGACCGCGCTCTACCTGCTCTTGGTGTCGGGGAGTGTGCGCGAATCGGTTCCCATGGATGAGTTTGGCGGTAAGCTCCTGCTGACCATGGGTCGTTTGCTGCTCTATGCACTGACCATCACGGCTATCGCCGTTGTTCTGTTGATCCCGCTATCCATCTTCACCTTCCTGCTGATTAGTCTCAACCCCGCGTTCGGGGCATTTGTCCTCCTGGCAGGTTCGGCGATTTGGTTATGGGCGGGCATTTATCTGGGGTTCACCCGCGAGCTGATGGTCCTCAACGACTACGGCCCGTTCCAGGCAATACGGGCTAGTATCACGCTGGTACGTACATCGTTTTGGCGGGTGGTATCGTTCGTGGGGGTCTTGTTAGTTGTGGTCGCTGGGATAGGGATTGTGCTGGCAGGCATGATCGGCACCCAAGCGGGCCTGATCGGTGCAATTATTGTCAGTGCCTATCTGATGAGTGGGATTTCTGTCGCACGGATGCGCTTCGTGCAACTCCATCAGGGTGCTTCGACCGTCCACATCGCCTAAAGAGTCTCGAGTGCTGCGCCTGGGGAGCAATCCCCTTGATCACAGGAAAGATAGTTGAATGACTGACGCATCAATGCAAGGATCCACCTACGACGAGAGTCAAATTCAGGTTCTCGAAGGTATGGAAGCGGTGCGCAAGCGCCCGGGTATGTACATTGGACCCACTGACATTAACGGATTGCACACCATGGTGCGTGAAGTCGTCGACAACTCCGTCGACGAAGTCATGGCCGGTCGTGCCACCAAAGTCATGGTCACCATTCACCCCGATGGCTCGGTCACCGTCCGTGACGATGGCCAGGGCATCCCCGTCGGCATCCACCCCAAAATGGGCATCAGCACATTGACCGTGGTCATGACGGTCCTGCATGCCGGCGGTAAGTTCGGCGGCACCGGCTACAAAGTATCGTCCGGTCTGCACGGCGTGGGTGTCTCGGCAGTCAACGCCTTGTCGTCGTACTGCAAAGTGACGGTCTATCGCGCAGGCCGTGAGTACTACCAAGAGTTCCGCTGCGGCGCACCGGTCAGTGAGGTCATCGAAGTCGGGCCTACCGAAGAGCATGGCACCGAGACGACCTTTATGCCCGATACGACCATCATCCAGTCGATCGACTACAACTTCAAAACCTTGGCCCAACGCTTCCGCGAGATGTCGTATCTCAACAAAGGGCTCCGCTTCCGCTTCGTCGACGAACGCGACGGCAACGAGCTCAGCTTTTACTTCGAAGGTGGCATCGGCTCGTATGTGCGCCACCTCAACAAAGATCGCGTCACACTCCACAAAAACCCGTTTTATGTCGAGCGCGTCTCAGACGACGTCGCGGTCGAGATTTCGTTGCAATATACCGAAGCGTACGACACCGATTCGATCTATTCGTTTGCCAACAACATCAACAACACCGACGGCGGCGCGCACGTCACGGGCTTCCGCAATGCACTCACCCGCGTCGTCAATGCCTACGCCCGCAGCAAGAACTTGCTCAAAGAAAACGAAGGGAACCTGACCGGCGACGACGTCCGCGAAGGCCTGACCGCCGTCATCAGCGTCAAGCTCCGCGACCCGCAGTTCAGCTCACAAACCAAAGAAAAACTCGTCAGCCCCATTGCCGCCACCGCTGTCAACACCGTCTTTGGTGAAGCGTTGCAGATGTGGCTCGAAGAGAACCCCGCCGAGGGCAAACGCGTCATCGAAAAATGTATTTCGGCTGCTCGTACCCGTCTGGCCGTCCAAAAAGTCCGCGAAACAGCCCGCAAAGGCCTGCTCGAAGGCTTTTCACTCCCCGGCAAATTGGCCGACTGCTCCGACAACAACCCCGCCAACTGCGAACTCTTCATCGTCGAAGGTGACAGCGCCGGCGGGAGTGCCAAACAAGGCCGCGACCGACGCTTCCAGGCGATCCTCCCGTTGCGCGGCAAGATCCTGAATGTCGAGAAAAGCCGGCTCGACCGCATGCTGTCCAACAACGAAGTGCGCGCACTGATAACCGCCATTGGTGCCAGCGTCGGCGATCAGTTCGATATCTCCAAAATCCGCTATCATCGTGTCTTTTTGATGTCGGACGCCGACGTCGACGGGAGCCACATCCGCACCTTGCTGCTGACGTTCTTCTTCCGCTATATGCGCCCATTGATTACCAGCGGCAACTTGTACATCGCCCAACCACCGCTGTTCCGCGTCCGCGTCGGCAAAAACGATCGCTACGTCTACACCGACCAAGACCGCGAAGCATACGTCGCCACCTTGACCCCGGCCGAACGCAACCGCGTCGAACTCCAGCGCTACAAAGGGCTGGGCGAAATGAACGCCGAACAACTCTGGGATACCACGATGAACCCCGCAAACCGCGTCATCCTCAAGGTCACCATGGACGATGCCGTCGCCGCCGAAGAAACATTCACCATGCTGATGGGCGATCTCGTGCCACCGCGCAAACGCTTCATCCAGACGCATGCTCCCGAAGTCAAAAACCTCGACATTTAATCTGTGCAATGACCCACGGCATGCAATTGACCCACGGCATGCCGTGGGTCAATTCTCGGTTTGACAATGGACTTTTTGCGTCGTATACTCAATAAAGAGTTTTGGGGGTGTAGCTCAGCTGGTAGAGCGCGACAATCGCACTGTCGAGGCCAGGAGTTCGAGCCTCCTCACCTCCACCAAGTTCATAACGTCTGGGGCAATAGCTCAGTTGGTAGAGCGCAACGCTGGCAGTGTTGAGGTCTGGGGTTCGACCCCCCATTGCTCCACCAGTCAATCACCGCAATCATACGATTGCGGTGATACTCTTTTGTGCCCAAAAATACCCTATCATAGAGGCACGAAGCGTTATCATGAGGCACCCCATGCATCCACATCGTGAATACCACGCAAAGCGCGCACGCCTCGCACAGCACATGCAGGCACACGGCTTGACCGGGTTGTTGCTGACCCGGAGCGCCAACGTGAGTTGGCTGTCGTGCGGCGGCCAAGCCCACGTCGGCCTCAATAGCGAGAGCGCTGTTGCCAACATGTTGTGCACCCCTGAGCGCGATTACCTCGTCGCCAGCGGGATCGAGATGCCGCGCATGCTGGCCGAAGAAATGACCGATCTGCCACTGACGCCGCATGTGTTCCCCTGGTTCGAGCCGCAGCAACGCGATGCATGGATCGACGGGCTGTGTGGAGCGGGTAACTGGGCGAGTGACCTCCCCGGTGCACGTTCGCAGGCAGCGGCACTCACCGACCTGCGCGTCACCCTCGAGCCCGAAGAAATCGATCGCTACCGCGCACTCGGCGCAGCAACCGGACGCGCCGTCGAGGCGGTCACCCGGGCAGTCCGACCAGGGATGCGCGAGTTCGAGGTAGCTGGCTTATTGGCGGCGCATGTCTACGCGATGGGCGCAGCGCCAGTGGTCACGCTGGTGGCAGCAGACGAGCGCCTGCTCCAGTTCCGTCACCCCATCCCCACCGACGCACGCGTCCAAAAAACCGCCATGGTCGTCGTGTGCGCGCGCCGCAACGGCTTGATCGTATCGGCCACCCGGCTTGTCTCGTTCGGCGTCATGGATGCAACCATGGCCCAGCGGGCCGCAGACTGCGCGGCGGTTGATGCTGCAGCTTGGCATGCAAGTATACCTGGCCAGACGTTGGGCAGCGCGTTCCAGGCCATCATCGCGGCCTACCACGAGCGTGGCCACATCAATGAATGGCACAAACATCATCAGGGCGGTGTGACCGGCTACGAAAACCGCGAAATCCAGGCACGCCCTGACAGCACCCACATTATCGGCGTCAATCAGGCGTTTGCGTGGAACCCGAGCATCACCGGCACCAAATCCGAAGACACCATGATTGTCACTGCCAATGGCCCCGAATCGGTGTCGACCACCGGTGATTGGCCCATGCAGCAGGTCACCATCGGCGGCACCGTCTATGAGCGGCCGGCGGTATTGATCAACTAGACTTCATACCAATCACGCCCCCGTCGGCAGTGCCGACGGGGGCGTGTGTGCATCTGCTCCTAGGCGTTGAGCAAATCAGCGACAATCAGCTTCTTCATGCCCATCATCGCCTGCATAGCCCGTTGCGCTTTGGCCGGGTCAGGGTTGCCCAATGCTTCGCCGAGCTGCACTGGCACGACCTGCCAGGTCACCCCGAAGCGGTCAACCACCCAGCCACATTGCTGCTCGGTCCCACCCGCAGCAAAGGCATCGTAATAATGGTCGACCTCGGCTTGGTCGGCACAGTCGATCATGAACGACACCGCAGAGTTCATGGTCATGTACGGTCCGCCATTGAGCGCATGGATTTCGCGCCCATCCAGCGACATGGTCAGTGTGAACGTCGTCCCGTCGGCGTTGGTCTGATGTGCGGTCAAATGGGAATTGGGGAAGAGCGCAAGATAAAACTGCGCTGCCTCGTATGCATTGTTGTCGAACCACAAAAACGGAGTAATCTTGGGCACAGTATGCTCCTTTGTCACGATGAAGGCAAAGTATATCACACGGGGCATTGACTGACCGGTCAGTTTGTTTTGGGCTACAGAACGCGCCAAAATGCGTTGTCCCGTGCGTTACAATAATCACAATGTGAACGCAATCAAAGGATGCCCCATGCGAATCCCGACCCTGGTCCGATTGAGTGCCATCCACGTCTCTGTCGCGTTGACGTTGTTGCCCATCAACAGCACCCTCAACCGCATCATGATTACCGAACTGGGCATTTCTGCTACCCTCGTCGCATTACTCGTATCGGTGCCATATTTGCTTTCGCCCATGCAACTCTGGATCGGGTCACTCGGCGAACAACGCCCAATCTGGGGCTACCACCGGAGCCCCTACATCATCATCGGACTCTTCCTGTGTGCATTTGGAGCAGCCAGCTCACCCACCGCTGCGTTTGCCATATATGACGGGTTGTGGTGGGGCATACCGTTTGGCTTTGTCGCGTTCGGTGCGTGGGGCTTCGGATTCAACTTTGCGACAGTCTCGTATCTCGCCTTGGCGACCGAGCTGTCGAGCCCCCAAGAACGCTCCAAAACAGTCGGCGTGATGTGGTTTGTCCTCATCCTGAGCATGATCATTGGCGGTATCAGTTTTTCTCGTGCCATCGAGCCCTACTCACACGAACGGCTCATCACTGCCTTTATCGAGATGGCCGGTTTGGCACTGGGTATCGGTCTGCTGGGCGTCATCGGGCTTGAGCAACGCGGTCCTGCAGCAGTACCCGCCGAGCAGCGACCCAGCATGCAGGTCGTTTTGCGCACCGTATGGGGCAATCCGCAGGCCAAACGGTTCTTCGTCTATCTCATCTTATTGTTGGTTGGCTTGCTGGGTCAGGATGTCTTGCTCGAGCCCTACGCCGGCGACATCTTCGGTGTTCCACCTGCGGTCACCACACGCTATACCTCGATCTGGGGAGCGACGTTGTTGCTGGGGCTCTTGATTACCAGCCCACTCACCAAACGCTACGGGATCAAGCGCGTCGCAGGCAGTGGGGCGGTCATCGCAGCACTCGGGTTGGGGTTGATTGTGTCAGCCGGTGCGATTCATGAAGTCGGACTGTTGGTACCAGGGCTGGCGGTGTTCGGCTTTGGGTCGGGGATTTCTACCGCGGCCAACCTTGCGCTGATGCTCGACATGACCGTGTCGGGCCAGGTCGGCATCTTCATTGGCGCCTGGGGCGTGGCAGATGCACTGGCGCGCTTCGGGGGCACCATGCTCAGTGGGATCATCCGCGATGTCGTCGGGTATGCCCTCGGGAGCGTGTATGCGGGCTACGCCGTCGTCTTCGGCATCGAGATAGCGCTGTTCGGCTTTTCGCTCATCCTACTGCGACACATCGAAGTCGGGGCATTCACCCGACATGCGACCACCCGCGATGTCATTGCCGCAGCCGGCAACGTGTAGCACTCCCGCCTGCACACGGTGCGTCAGCACGTCTGGGTGCAATCATTGCAAAACGCTGGCTTCGCAGAAGAACGACGCGAGCGCCGGCGGCAAAATTTCGGCAAAGCGCGTCGTATCGCCGACGGCATGACCGGCGAGGGGCATCAGACGTGCAGTGAGTGGTTTTTTGAGCGCTGTCGCTACAGATGCTACCTCGCGATACATCCCCGCGAGCGCGTCGATCGACACATCTGCCGCGAGCGGGATCGTGTCGAGCCCCGTGCCGCAGACCGTACTAAATGCCAACAAATCCCGCAACGTATAGCGCCCCTCGCGTGCCCGCTGGGCCAATACTGCATCCTCGACCACCGGCAACATAATGCCCGAAAAGCCCAACTGCGTGACCGCACAGGCGCGGATCGTCGCCGTCAAGGCGCGTACCGCACTCAGCGTGCCCCAGCCACCAAACGGCAC
>CAIZHO010000437.1 GCA_903932805.1 uncultured Roseiflexaceae bacterium
AGCGGGCCATCGAGGATGCGGATGATTTTGCCGAGCATGATTTCGTTGGCGGGTTTGGCCAGTGCGTAGCCGCCACCTATTCCCATCTTGCTATGCAAGATGCCTGCATTTTTGAGGGCCAATAGGATTTGTTCGAGAAACTTGACGGGAATGCGTTCGGCCGCAGCAATGGCTTTGATCTGCATCACGCCATTTTTTTGCTGGTTGCTGGCAAGCAAAATCATTGCACGCAAACCGTATTCGCCACGTTTCGAGATTCGCATCGCTGGTTCCTTGTGTGCGAGCGACAACACAAGCTGTCGCCCGCTTGGTATTTGCTAGAGGCTGATTGCGTGCCCTGCAGCAGCTGAACGGTACATTGCATCGACAATATCGGTCACTTGGAGCGCTTGGCTCGCCGTACAATTGGTCGACTCGCCCGTTTTGATGGCATTGATGAAATCTGCTGCTTGGCCGATGCCGGGTTCTTCGTTCTCGTTGGGCATCCAATCCGGCGACCAACTCAACAGCATGTCGTGCTGGGCCTTGTTGATTTTGAGTGGGAAGACATCCAACCCCGCTTCGGTACCCGACAACGAGATTGTCTCTTTGGTCTCGGGAACATTCAGTGCCCATGAGCATTCGAGGAGCATCGTTGCACCGTTATCAAAGCGCACAAACGCTGCGACTTGGTCTTCGACGGTGAACTGTTGATAGTTCCACTGGCCCCATGGATTCACATTTGGCTTGGTGCCGAGATGTTGTGAAAGCGTAGCGCTGACTTCAATGGGTTTGGGGTTGCCCAACAAATAGAGCGCACTATCGAGTGTATGGACGCCAAAATCGATCATGGCGCCACCGCCTTGGATATCTTTGTGGACGAAAGAGCCCCATGATGGGATTCCTCTGCGTCGCAACGCGTTGACGCGCACCATGTAGATATGACCGAGTTCCCCACTATCGATGACTCTTTTTGCTGCTTTTATCTGTGCGCGATGGCGATAATGAAAGCCAACCGTGAGGAGTTTGTGATTGCGCTCGGCAGCGGCAATCATGGCACGGCCTTCCGCAGGGTCTAGCGCCATGGGTTTTTCGCAGAGGACATTGATGCCTGCGTTGAGTGCATCGATTGATGCCGGGGCATGATACTTGTTCGGCGTGCAAATCACGACACCGTCGAGTTTTTCTTTGGCGAACATCTCGCGGTAATCGGTGTACAAGCCACTGATCCCGAACTGCGCGCCGACTTCTGCGAGTGACGCTGGTACGACATCAGCAAGAGCAACTACCTCACATTCGGTGTTTTTGGTGAAGCATGGTAAGTGCCTATTGCGTGCAATACCCCCCGTCCCAATGACCCCTATGCGTACGTTCCCCATCATTCACCTCTCTGTGATTATGCTGGACCGAAACTGTTATACACCATACCGTCCGGTTGGTATCGTGCATTGCCAAATGCCAACATCGGGATAAATACGTATGGAAAAAGAACAATCCCGACGGTATACCATCCTGATTTGCCAAATACGCGTGAGAATCCATGCATCATGCGAACGCTGTAAATGAACGTGCTAATACCGAGGATAGTAGAAACAGCAATGAGCCAAAATGGTTGATCGGCTTGGACTGTGCCGGTCATGAGTTCGTACAGTGATAGGATGGTTTGCAGTGTCGTACCACCAATCACAATCCAGCCCCACGAGGGGGGGCGCTTGATCATGCGTAAATGGACGAACACCCCATAAAACGGCACCAGCAACGCCCAGCCGGGGTAGCCTGCTTTGGTACCTATCTTCCAATACGAGACAGCCATGACTATGGAAAGTAGGAGTGCAAGTCCCAGCAAGCAGGCGACTGCGGCGACACCAGCAGCCGCTGCGAGAGTGGTGAGTTCGTCCATGTGTACCTCGCTGTACTGTGTTAGTTG
>CAIZHO010000438.1 GCA_903932805.1 uncultured Roseiflexaceae bacterium
ATCAGTTATCAGTTATCAGTTATCAGTTATCAGCGAACAGGTATGTTGTTTGATGGTTTTGCGCACGACGACGCCGCAAGGCGTGTCGTGCGCTTTTCGTTTGCATCAATTCCAAATTCCTAATTTTTAATTCCAAATTCTATCGTTAGCCGCGTCGCGCCAACGTCAGCCCCGTCACAATCGTAATCGTCCCAATCAAATCCCGGGTGGTAATCGGGTCGCCAAGGATGTAGAACGCCGACACGACGCCACAGGCGGGCAACAGGCTCATGTAGATACCCGTGCGTGTCGCACCGACTTTGCTGACGCCGTTGTACCATAGGATGTACGCGATGGTAATGCTAAAGATGACCGAATACGCCATTGATCCCCAGTCCTGCAGGCGCACGCCCGACCATTCAACCTGGGTGATTTGGCGTGCGCCCAGCAACAACACTGGAATAGCGCCAATCGACAACGCCAACGCGGTGATACGCAGCGGCGTGTAGATCTTGAGTAATGCTTTGGCGGCAATCGTGTAATATGCCCAACACACCGCCGAACACAAAATCAACACATCACCGATGATGGCATCGTTGCTCATTGCTTTGCCATCAAACAAAATGACAAAGACGCCCGCAAACGACACGATGATACCCGCCCACCCGATGCGCGATAAGCGCTCTGTGCCCCTGATTTGCCCCCACAACGCCACCCAGATTGGCGTCGTAGCCGCCAGCAGCGCTGCACTCCCCGAATTGGTCAGATTGAGCCCAAGCACAAAAAAATACTGATACCCGCCGACACCAATCAGGCCGATCAGCGTCAATGCGAGCCAGTCTTTACGGGCAATATGCAAACTCTTTTCGAGCAAGTAGACAATACTCAAAATAAGCGGTGGCACCATCAGGAACCGAGCAGTGTTGAATGCCAGTGGGTCCATAGTGGTGAATGCGGTCTTGACGATGGGCATGTTGAGCGCCCAAAACAAAATCGTTGTCAGCAGGCCGATGTCGCTCCAAGGGAGTTTGCTACGTGTGGTCACGGTATCGATCATCCTTGCTATGCCGGGTCGGCGCTATCTGGGTATGTGGCGAGAGGGCATGCACTGCTCTGCGACGACTTCAACGCCCACGCCGATGCGGACCCCACATCGGCAGTTCATGGTGTGGAGTGCCCTCACTCATCCACACGTCGGCAGTACTACGCTGCCACACAAACACCCCTCTCGCTCAGACACTGGTGGTGCATCGCAGTATGCACATCTTCGAGAAGGCACAGTGGCAATGTGGGGCTCGTCCCAAATCCTGGCGCATCTGACTGATGATTCCTCAAGGGAACACATCAGCGCATTATACAAGAGCTGTGCTTACACAAAAAAACCACCCATTCGCGCGAGCGAAATGGGTGGTCCGAAGGAGTGAACGTCAGCGACGCCCTTCAGTGTTGATGTAGCTCATGAATCCTTGGACGGCATTAAATGCTGGCCGTGGACTCCAGTCTGGGTTGAGGATCCCAAACGACGCCTGTTCGTGCATCGGTTTGTCCTGTGCTCCCCACAAGACCGCGAAGTTCATATTCCAGAGGAACATGTTGGCCATCCATGGCGTGCCATCTGGGTTGCGATAGTTGTTGTACGCCAACTTCATCGCTCCAAGGATGTATTCGGCCTGCTGATCGAGCGAGACCTGATTCCCGAATTCGTACCCTGGGGTGTCGTTCGCGGTTGCCCAACCGAATTCGGTAATCCAGATCTGATGATCTCCGACGCCTTCTTCGATCATGAACTTGCGTACATTTTCGACGTGGCGGAAGTAGAACGTTGGGTCTGTGGTCCACCCCTCGGCAGTGCTTGGATTATCCGGCCAGAGTGTCTCGGGTGGATTTGCCGAACCACCGGGGTGTACGGCTTGGACGTCAAAGTAGTCTTTGATCATCCCATCTTTGTAGCGGTACATCTCGCGGAAGTATGTCTCGTCAGCAACAGCCAATGCCGGATCGGTGATGCCCGACGATGAAGGAGCACCAGACAAGACGATGGTCGATGGTTCGACCGCCTTGATGCGGGTATAACACTCGGCCAACAGCTCGACGTAGCGTCCCGCGTCTTCGGGTACGACACGACCACCGTTTTCGTGGGCGAGATTCTGTTCGTTCCAGATTTCGACCGCTTTGATCTTGGTGCCGTAGTGCTTCATCATTGCTTCGACAAAGTCACCCATGACTTTGGGGTCATCAGGCATGCCGTTGTTTGCGCTATAGAACGTCGGCGCTTGCACGATCGAGATGAGCAATTTGAGGTTGTGCGCACTGGTGTCTTCGACGATGTTGTCCAGCTGGTCCCACAGGTAGTTCCCCGCTGGTCCTTCGATGTCCTTCCAGACAATTTGCTGACGAACCCAATCGAATCCAGCGATGTTGGTCAATGCCAATACGCGCTCTCGGTCAGTGTAATAGAGGTGGTCAACCACACCAAACTCCATGATTTTGGAGGTGAGCGGCTGTCCGGATGTGGGGGCCGGCTCCTCGGTGGGCACCAACGTGGCAGTTGGTTCGGGGAGCGGGGTGGCAGTGGCAGGGACCGTGTCGTTCGTCGGCGGGGCGGGGGTCGGCTCGAGAGCCGCCCCTCCGCCACAGGCCACCAGAAGTGGCAACACACACAGCGCTGACCAGAACCCGCGCAATGCGCGTGGATGGTTCATCATTCTCTCCAATTACTTGGGCATTGCCTGGAGTGCGCGATACGCAGGACGTAGGCTGTAGTCGCCGTTGATGACACCGTACGATGCCTGTTCGTGTAGCTCGTTGCCCTTGGCCTTCCACGGCACCGCAAAGTTGAGCTGCCAGACAAACATACCGCCCATCCATGCTCCGTAGTTGGTGCGCGCCATCTGGAAGGCACGGACGAGGTAATTCGCCTGCATGTCCTGGCTAATCGCGTTGCCGAACTCGTAGCCGGGGGTGTTGTTCTTGGTGGCCCAACCAAATTCGGTGACCCACATCTTCTTGTTCACACCCTTGCGCTGCATCAGTGCATAGACATCTTCGACGCGGCGGTAGTAAAACTCGCGGCTGTTGTAGAAGTATGGTCCTGGGCCACGGTTGTCGGGCCAGAACGTGTCGGGTGGGTTGCTGGCGCCACCTGGATGCACGCCGACTACGTCGACCGCTCCATTGAAGCGTGCGTCGCTGAACATCGAATCGAGGTAGGTAATGTCACTAATCGCGACACTCCAGCTGTTGGTTTCGGTCGATGACGGTGCACCCGAAACGACAATCGCGCTTGGGTCGCCGGCTTTGATTGCCTGTGATGCGCCGACCAACATGTCCATGTAGAAGGTTGGGTTGGCGACACGACCGGCGTTTTCGTGGGCGAGGTTCTGCTCATTCCAGATTTCGTATGCTTGTACGCGACCCTTGTAGCGCTTGGCCATTTCGCCCATGAAGTAGTTGTAGTCTTTGAAGTGTTCGCGGTCCGGCATGCCGTTTTTGCCATTGCTGGTGGCCCAGCTTGGGGCTGCGACGACCGATACCAACAATTTCACGCCCATGCTCGATGCGTCGTTGACGATGTCGTCGAGCTCACCCCAGTAGATGGCGCCTGACTTGTCATGCAAATCCATCCAGCGCACTTGCTGGCGGATCCATGGCATCCCTGCATCTTTGGCAAGTTGGAGCGTCCGCTTGCGATCAACCGATCCGCCTTGGTTGTACAAGATGGCGTTGAACCCATAGGCAAACCCTGAGGTGGTTGGTGGTGATGGGTTATTGGCTGGTTGGCCGTTGGTTGCGCCCGACAACTCGTTGGGCAATGCAGCACCAGCGGTGAAGGCAGGGTTTGTTTTGTGGTTGCCGTCGCGGTATTCATTACCCAACAAGCCCAGCATGATGCGGTACTTGGGGTTTGACTCATTGGGGTGCCATTCCATACGCTGACGTTCGAAGTACTGCACCCAGTACGTTTTGCCGTCTGCCTTGTTGAGCTCTTGGAACGGCTCAGACAACGGACGCCCAAACGCGCTCAAGCCACCGTTGTTGTCGTAAAACGACTTGAATGGCGCGGGGCTGTCACTCAAATTGTGCTTGGTGACATCGTCGTACGTGCTTGAGGTCTTGGCTGCAGGCTTGAACGGGGCTTCACCACTGCGTGATGCGGCCAACTTCGAGCCGAGGAGACGACCAAGAATGTAGTACGGCCCACCGATGTTCTCGGGGTGCTCTTCGAGGATGGCGCGTTCGAAGTACTGCACACGATAGAATTCGCCAGGATTCGAAAAGCTCTGCTCGATGAATGGTTGTGAAATTGGCAACCCATACACAAATAGTGCATTCGGCGTTGCATTCCAGGTTTTCAAGAAGTAGTTAGCAACCGTAAAGCCCGTCTCGCTGAAGGTGCGCGATCCGGAAAGCTGTTGCGACTGAGGGACTTCGCTTGGGCTGTGCGGTGCTGCTTGCGCAGCGTTGGGCACAATCAGGGCCGATGTAACGACCGCGATCAGCGCGATTGCTAGCAGAAAACGTTGAAACAAAATGCGTTCTCCTTGACTCATACGCCGAATGTGTGGCTGCTCTGTTCCAGTTATGATTCTACCACAGTCAGTAGCAATCTTTCTGTTTCGCGATGCTGATAGGGTTATGAGAATCGGCTTATTATGCCGGTGGGTCGAGGTACTCGTCTTGTACAACGGGCGTTGGGATGGGCTCGGTAACGGTTTGTGTGCGCAAATAGAAGTAATTCGCAATCGAAGCAGCAACCCCCGCCAACGGTGTCCCAAAAAGAATTCCATACGGACCAGCGATTTGCGCGCCGATTAACAATGCCGCAAAGACGAGCAACGGGTGCAAGCCAACAATCCGCCCGACCATCCGCGGCAAAATCACACTGAACAAAATCTGCTGAATAATCAACATAATCACGAGGAACGGCACAATCGTGCCTGTAGCACCTGCAATGAGGATCACAATAATCGGCGGGATCAGCGC
>CAIZHO010000439.1 GCA_903932805.1 uncultured Roseiflexaceae bacterium
CCCAGGGTTCCCGGCATCGGTGCGTACTGGTTGTAGTCGGCGGTGATGGCCTCGATGGCAGCGTTTTTGACAAAGTCGGGACCGGCAAAGTCAGGGAAGCCCTGACCGAGATTAACGGCATTGTGCTGGATTGCCAGGGCGCTCATCTCGGTGAAAATCGTCGTACCGAAGCTGGCGATACGGGATGCAGACGCAGGATGACTCATCGGTATTCTCGTATGTGTGATGGATGTAGCGCTATTATAGCCGTTGTTGTTGCCGTGGTCGGTGCCTCTGCCCGCTGCTGATGACCGAAGGAGTGCGATATGTGTGGAATCGTCGGATATGTGGGCGCACGGGCTGCTGCCCCGGTGATCGTCGATGGATTGGCGCGGCTCGAGTACCGCGGCTATGACTCGGCCGGTATCGCCGTCGACAATCAGGGTACGCTCGACATCCGCCGGAGCGTCGGCAAGTTGTCGGGCTTGACCGCGGTGCTGGCCACTGCCCCGGTGCAGGGCACGATGGGCATCGGGCATACCCGCTGGGCGACACACGGCGACGTCACCGAGCAGAACGCACACCCCCACCGCGACGCCAGCGGCCGCGTCGTGGTCATCCAAAACGGCATCGTCGAAAACTACCTCGAACTCAAAAACGACCTCATCGCTGAGGGACATACCTTTGTGTCACAGACCGACACCGAGGTAATCGCCCACCTGCTGGGCGTGCATTTTGCCACCACGGGCAATCTGGCTGAGGCACTGCGGCGCACGGCGGCCATGCTCAAAGGGGGCAATGCCATCGTGGCGCTGAGTGTCGACGCACCGGGCACATTGGTGGCGACGCGCATCGGGCACGCCGGTGGCGTGGTCATCGGCATCGGCGAGGGCGAGATGTTTGTGGCGTCGGATGTGCCGGCGATTGTCGATCACACGCGGAACGTCTGCTTCCTCGAAGACCACGACATCGCCGAGTTGACCGCGACCTCATTGGTCATCCGTCGCCCGGATGATTCGGTGGTGGACCGACCGATTACACGGTTGGCGTGGGACCCGGTGTCGATCGAGCGCGGGCCGTACAAGCACTTTATGCTCAAAGAAATCCACGAGCAGCCGCGTGTCTTGACCGACGTCTTGCGCGGCCGGATTGACCTCGAGGCAGGCACGGTGCGCTTGGACGATGTATTGCTGGATGATGCGGGGCTGCGTGGTATCTCGTCGATTGTGATGACCGCCTGTGGCACTGCCTGGCACGCCGCGCTGGTGGGCAAGTTCATGATCGAGCAGATTGCCCGGGTGCCGGTGCAGGTCGATTACGCCTCGGAGTTCCGCTACCGCGAGCCGGTGCTCGATGCAAAGATGCTGCTCGTCGCCGTCAGTCAAAGCGGCGAGACCGCCGATACCTTGGCGGCCATGGAACTCGCCCGCAGTGCCGGCGTGCGTACGTTGGCCATCGTCAATGCGGTGGGCAGTCAGGCGACGCGGGTGGCCACGGCAGGGTCGTTGATGTTGCACGCCGGGCCCGAAATCGGCGTGGCTTCGACCAAAGCGTTCACGGCGATGTTGGTCGGGCAGTATCTGTTGGCGCTGCGGATTGCCCAGGCGCGCGGCGTGTTGACGCCGGCGACGATGCGACCGCATTTGCGGGCGCTGATTGCCTTGTCGAGCCAAGTGGGTGACGTCCTCAACGATGGGACGGACTACGCCGCGCTGGCCGAATCGTTGCAACACACGAGTAGTGCACTGTTCCTCGGCCGGCAGCTGTCGTACCCGATTGCCCTCGAGGGTGCACTCAAATTGAAGGAAATCAGCTACATCCACGCCGAGGGCTACCCGGCTGGTGAGATGAAGCATGGCCCGATTGCCCTCATCGACGACCGCCTGCCGGTGATTTGTATTGCGCCGCAGGATGCCTCGTACGACAAGATGCTGTCGAACGTGTCGCAGGTCAAAGCCCGTGGCGGTCGTGTGATTGCCATTACCAGCGTGGGCGATGCGCATCTGGCCGAACAAGCCGAGGCGGTCATTACGGTGCCGGCCAGCAACCCGTGGCTGACCACGGTGCTGACATCGATCCCACTGCAGTTGCTGGCCTATGCGACGGCCGTGCGGCGCGGTGCCGATGTGGACCAGCCACGCAATTTGGCGAAAAGCGTGACCGTGGAATAACGAGTTATCATTTATCAGTTTTCAGTTATCAGGATAACTGCTCGTAAGGAGCGCAAATGCCTATGACGACACCTACTATCATCATCTGTCCGTCGTGCCAACGCGCTGCGTCACTCGGGACGGTCTATTGCCCAGATTGTGCGACGTCGTTGCATTTGGCCGTTATCTACCGTGCGGCGAATGTGGCCAGCGACGCGCCCGTCGAAGTGCCAGATGCACAGCAGTACCGAGCACCAGCGCCACATCCGACGGTGCGCACGGCATTGCGCCGCAGTGCGAGTGAGGCTGCGCCAGCCGAGCGCGTCGACATGGCAGTGACCCTCCCCAAAAGCTGGTGGCGCCGCATGTTGCCGCCCAATTACAAAGAGTACAGCCAGGTCGATGGGGTGCGCAGTAACAACTACTATTCGTTGCGGTTGGCCGCCGCCAAAATGACGACCCGGGCGACAATGTACTTCACCATTGCGGGGGTAATGGCGGGGTTGGTGTTTCTGGCGGTGGTAGTGGCTACGTATTTGAGTGTAACGGTGTATGGGGTGACGAGCTGGATTGTGATGGCGATACCATTGTTTCTCGTTCTTTCCGTACCCTTGGCATATGTTTTTGCCTCACCGTGGTTGCGCCTGGGCAATCGGGTGCTCGAGGTGCGCGACGAATTGTTGATGCGCATCGACACGGCGATTAATACGGCGACGATGGCAGCGGCGATCCAGCGGATGACGGTGGAGTGATAGGGTTGGATGTTGATTTTGGGATAGAAAAAGGGAACCGGTATGCTTCGTAGATTATTCTTGTGTTTTTGCATCGTTCTGGGTGTGTGTGCGGTGTTTACCACGCAACTTACCTATGCAATCGATGCAGGTGGTATCCGACAATGGGGCTACATCAACGGGGTGCCTCTGACATTCCCTGCGTCGACAAATGCATCGGCAGTGGCTGCTGGTGAGCGATATACGGCATTCCTTAGTGACACCGAAACTGTTTCAACAACAGCGACCGATACGCCGTCAATCACACTCACGCCAAGCATGACAAGGACTCCGAGTCTCACTCGGACTCGAAGCCGCACAGTGACGGCTACTAAGACTCCTACACGTACTCGTACGTACACGTCGACGCGAACACGAACACGTACCAAAACAAGGACCCCGACAAAAACTGCAATCCCAACAATGACACGGAATCCGGAGGATCCAAATCAAGCAATTCTCAATGGCGCATTTGACAAGAATGTTGTGTTGCCATATCCGCAGGCCTATGGATGGAAATGTATGGTGGGCGGACTAGATGGCCAAAAACCATGGCGTGAGGGAGAATTTTGTTGGATGAGTTTTGACGGCGCAGCACCACTCCAGCCACCTGCTGGGCAAAGTTATATCATGCAACAGCGAATCTACATACCGCGAGCATATACAGTGTTAAAAATTTCATATTTTGCGATTAATTCGGGTATTCCGTGTTCTTTATACAACCACAATGCGATGTTTCGCATCGGTGGCAGCACCAAATGGCAATTGCAACTCTGTAAACTATATGATACTGGGTATGATTCAAACGGATACCCCAAAACCGTTATCAAGAACCTGGATTTGAGCGCTTATAAAGGTACTTGGCAAACATTAGACATCATCGTGTCGCAACGTGATGGAGCGTCGCTGACGTTTGGTCTGTTTAAAGTTTCGTTTCGGTGATCACAGTGGAAGTATCGATTCTTCGTGCTACGCACCAAAAAGTCATTCCATGTTCAGCGGAGGTGGCCGTAATTCCCGAGACTGCACGAACAATGGAATCGTGTACAAGCTGATGTTACGGTCAGGCATCGCATCTTTTACTCTGCAGTGGTGCAACCGGAGCAATGGCGACCGAGTAGGAGATGGCACCACATCGCTCGATGTGATGCCATGACGGGTGGGCAGGGGCGAGGTACACCTCGCCCGTCAATCAAACCGGCGATGTGATGCCATGACGGGGTGAGCAGGGGCGAGGTACACCTCGCCCGTCAATTAAACCGGTGATGTGATGTCGGGTAGGTGGGTCGATGCCACCATCCCCCAAACCGTCATGGCATGGATGCGGAGCAGACGTGGCATCTTTTCCTTGGCAGGGGTGCAACTGGAGCGATTGCGACCCGGTATGAGATAGCACCACATCTCTCGATGTGATGCCATGACGGGGTGGGCAGGGGCGAGGTTGTCATGCCCCGCGAAGCGGGGTACATCGCCCGTCAATCAAACCGGTGCTGGCATGCCATGACGGGGTGGGTTGTGGCAATGCCACCATCCCCCAAACCGTCATGCCATGGATGCGGAGCAGACGTGGCATCTTTTACTCGACAGGGGTGCAACTGGAGCAATTGCAACCCAGTAGGAGATGGCACCACATCTCTCGATGTGATGCCATGACGGGTGGCGGGGGGGGACTACACCTCGCCCGCTGAATAAAACACAGGCGCGACAATTGTTAACATATATTCAAATCACCGCAGCATCTGCCCGATGGCCCCACAGGCAGCAATCGCGAGCACAATCAAGAACCCAATTGTTTTGCCAAGCGCGCGTGCACCGGCTTTTTTGTATCCACCGCGTCGGTATCGCATAGATAAATCCTTTCACAATGAAAATGCACCGAACTTCGTTCAAGGGGACATCTCGTGTATATACGTAATGCGTAATGTGTTGAATGTTTTCATTATAGATAAAATGAACTGGCAAATCTCGTAGTCTGCAGTGCTACGATGTGATTGAGCAGCTTTACATTCCTACGCTGAGGATTGTCCTAACGCTGATTGGTACAATACAAAAATATACAGATGCATTACGTCACAATGCCGACGTCGGCAGAGGAACACCATATGATTCTCGCCCACACCTTCCATCCGAGTTTGGCACGGTTGACCAACAGCGAACGGAGCGCTGTGTCGTTGGCGTTGGTGCAATATCTCGCCGACCCGAGCCACCCAAGTTTGCAGGTGCATCAAATCGACTTGGTGCGAGATCCGTACTTTCGTTCCTTCCGCGCATCACGTGACCTGCGTGTCATCGTCCATCTGCTCGACGGGCAGTCCCTCGTTTGCTACGCAGGGCATCACGATGATGCCTATGAATGGGCACGCCGGTGACAGATTGTCAGTCACCCCGCGAGTGGGAGCATCAGTATTGTCGTGATTCCCGAGGTGGTGCACCCGCCCGCGCCACAGGTCGAGCGTCCAAGTCCGCAACCGAAGCCTGCGCTGTTTGGGCATCTGCCCGACGACATCCTGTTGCGATGCGGTCTGACGACCGATCAGCTGCCGTATGTGCGGGCAGTCTGCGACGAAGACGCACTGCTGGCCTTCTGCGCGCTGCTGCCCGGCGAAGTCGCTGAACGATTGTTGAATGCATACGGTGGCGATTTGCCGCCTGTACCAGAGGCCGAACCAGTTGCAGACCCATTCCTCCACCCCGACACGTTGCGGCGATTCATGACGGTCACGTCGCGCCAAGAGCTCGAGGCAGCGCTCTCGGACCGGTGGGAGTCGTGGACAGTCTTTTTGCATCCCGCTCAGCGCGCACTTATTGGTCGCACGTTTAATGGTCCTGCCCGTGTTGCTGGCAGTGCGGGTACTGGCAAAACGGTCGTTGCCCTGCACCGCGCGGTCCAAATGGCCACGAGCGCGCCGGGCGAACGCGTCTTGCTGACGACGATTTCGGACCCACTCGCCCGTGCGCTGGAGCAAAAGCTGGCCATTCTATTGGCCAGCACCCCGCAACTGCGCGAGCAAATCGAAGTGTTGTCGATCGATGCGGTGGTGCAACAACTGGCGCGACGGATAGGTGTCGCACGCGCGTTGCCGCTCGATCCGTTGTTGCTCGAGAAGATGATGCACAGCGAGCAACGCGCGGTGCCACGCTTCAGCGTCGAGTTCCTCCTCGGCGAATGGCACAGCGTGGTGGATGCATGGCATATTCGTGACTGGGAAGGGTATCGTACCTTCAAGCGCTTGGGCCGCATGCGCCGTTTGAACGAAGCAGCCCGGCGCGATATCTGGCAGGTGATGGAACGTATCATCGCCGCCATCGGCACCAATGGCGCACGCACCAGCGCCATGTTGTACAGCGAGGTGACGCGCCAGATTGCCAATCAACCTGCTCGCTATGCCGCGGTCATCGTGGATGAATGCCAGGATTTGACGCCCTATCATCTGCGATTTCTGGCGGGGCTGATGAACAACCGTTTGGCCGGCTTGTTTTTTAGTGGTGATACAGGGCAGCAGATTTTCCAGACGCCGTTTTCGTGGCGTTCGGTGGGTATCGACATTCGTGGTCGGTCGACCCTGCTCAAAATCAATTACCGCACGTCGCATCAGATTCGGCGCCTGGCCGATACGTTGCTCGATGCCGATATCGGCGACGTGGATGGCAACCCTGAGGGGCGCGGTGGGACGCATTCGGTATTCAGCGGTCCGCAACCAGAATTCATCCGGGCTGCATCGATTGTTGCTGAGGCGCAGGCGATTGGTGCGTGGATCAAACAGCGGATTGCCAACGGCATCCCTGCCCACGAGATTTGCATCATTGTCCGTTCGCATGCCCAAATTGCCCGGGCGAAGGCCGCAGTCCAAGAATCGGGTGCACCGCACGCATTGCTGAATGAACAATTGGTCATTCAGAACGGTCAGGTTTCACTCTTAACGATGCATTTGGCCAAAGGGTTGGAGTTTCGCTCGGTGGTGATTATGGCGTGCGATGCAGACGTTATTCCCGACATGTCCCGCTTTTATAGTGAGGATGCAAGCGAAATCCAAGCACTCAATGCCAGCGA
>CAIZHO010000440.1 GCA_903932805.1 uncultured Roseiflexaceae bacterium
ACGCGTCTGCGCCCATGGATTTTCGCCATACTCTGCCTGCCGTTGGTCACGGTGTGTGTTGCGTTTGTGCTCGCCCAGTCGCAGTTCATCCGGCTGGTCGGCACTGCCCCATGGACCACGGTGCTCTGGCCACTGCTCGAGTGGACACTCGCGGCTGGGATAGTCGCCGTCTGGTATTGGCGCCGTTGGCCGCGTTGGATGTGGTCTGTGCCCCCGTCGTTTTTCGGCGAACTGGCACTGTGTGCGCTCGGGGTCGCTGCCATCATATGGATTGCCCAGCCCGACATCGCCATCGCGCCGTTTGATGCCTGGGCATTGGTCGGCATCGTACTCTGTGCACCCGCGGTGTGGCTCTGGTGTAGCGCCGAAGAGACGGTCTTGCGCGGCGTGATGGGTCGCTTGACTGCCGGCATGTCGGTAGTGCGCGGGAGCCTCGCGCTGGTGGGCGGCACGATTGCGGTTGTGGTGTTGGTGGCCCCGTCGCATCAACCCCTCATGCTGCTGTGTATGCTGGCACTCGAGGGTTTAAGTATGGTTGGCTATTGGCTTGGCCACCCGCTGTCCATGCTCGCCCTGCGTCGTTGGACGGTGCGCATGTTGGTGGTGTCGCTGGGGGTCCCTGCGGTGGGATTCGCCAGTTCACTGGCACCTGCAGCACGGCTGAATATCGAAGCCCCTGCATACGGCCCACTGTTGGTCATCAGTATCGTGGTGGTGTGGGGGTGTGTTATTGCCGCACGTGCTGGGCTCGCGCACAACGCCGTGCAACAAATTGACGCATCTGACGTCTAGCCTGTAGGTTCGAAAAAAGGAGAAAACACATGCGATCATTTATCCGCAAATCACTCATTGCCAGCGCAGTTGCCCTCGGCTCATTTGCCATCGGGTACGCGTTCTTTCGCCTCACCGTCGGCCAAGTCAAGCTGTCGAATGCCTATGAGCTCGAAGTCGCCGACTAACATCCCCCGCCCCCAAACCAAACCACCCACACCGAGCGACTCGGGTGGGTGGTTTTCTGTGTGTATGGTTTGTCGTCTACTCGATCCCGACGCTCCACGCTGCCTCGAGGTCGTTGGGTGAAAAGCGCCGGAAGGCCAACACGGTGCTGGTTTTGGTGATGCCGTCGATACGCGAAATCTCGTCGGGGATGATTTCGGCCAGCTTCTCGTAATCGGCCAAACGGACGATGGCGATGATGTCCCATTCGCCGGTCACGCTATACACTTCGCTGACGTGGGGCAGCGCGGCAATGGCCATGGCGATGGTCTTGATGGCATCGGGGCGTGCCTGGATCATACAAAACGCAGTCAACATGTGATGGTCCTCCTCGGCGTGCTGTGCCGCAGTCTAGGCGCCGGCAGGGCGGGGCAACTCGGGTACGTACTCGTAGCTCGGTTCGACCTTTTGGCGCTTCAGGATCCGAATAATCACCGTCCACGTCGCGACCAGACCATTCGGCGTCGGCGGCAATTCGTGTTTGATGGCGTGGTGCAGCCGCTCGAGCTTGTAGCACGGCACCCCGGCGTACATGTGATGCTCGATATGGTAGTTCATGTGCCAATAGAGGAATTTGAGCACCGGGTTGAGCAAAATCGTGCGGGTGCACAAGCGGAAGTCCTCGACGTCATCCTGTAGCCCAACGTGTTGTGTATTGTTGCACAGGAACAGCATCACACCGCCATAAAACGGCGCAAACGTAATCAAGATGGGAATCATCCACAGGCCCGTCAGCCAACCCACCACAATAATCGCGGTGTGCGACACCAGCAAAATCCGTGCCCACGCGATAAGCTCATTGCGTCGGGCCGGTTTGCTGTCGGGGAACAGCGTCTTCATCCAGTCGCCCTGCATATGCCCCAGACTGAGCAACACCCAGTCGCGGTACCGCGTCACAAAGCCCTGCGGATTGATGAACGAGGTCAACAAAAAGCTTTTGAGCGTGATTTCGACCGGCAAAATCACTTCCATGTCGTCGGGTTGATGCAACGTGTACTTGTGGTGCTCTTGGTGGCTCGCCCAAAAGAACACGTGATTGGACCCCGAGATAAAGCTGATGAACAACAGAAAGAATCGGTTGAGGCCGCGTGTTTTGAAGACCGTGCTGTGACACAGCTCGTGGAAGCCGTTCAATAAAAACGCATACACCTCGCCGTGCAACCACAGACACAGCAGCAGGACGGGCCAGCTCCAGTTGTCGTAGGCGTACCACGAAAGGGCGCCGGTGGCGGCGATGACGCCCAGGTGCCCCAGCGTCTGGATGAAACCGGCAACGTCGTCGCGCTGATTGAGCTCGGCGAGGACTGTCCGGTCGATCGGGACGCGGTACCAATGGAGTTTGGACTGTGCGACGGGTTCAATATCGGTCGTCATTGACCTGCTCCTTAGGCGATGAGGGGGGGATCTTCGGCGAGTACTTTGGCTTTGGGGGCACGCATTTCGATGACGGGTTGGCCATCTTGCTCAACCCAGACACCACACGCGCCGCCGGATTTGCTGACGCCCAGGTCGACCTCGGTGCCGTCCATGCGCAACACGGGGTGGTAGTACTTGGCGACTTTTTCGGCTTCACCGACGATGTAGTGGCCGATCATCGAGCGGCGGAAGCGGTTGCTACTGGTGTTGGGGTATGACCCGTGGATCATCTGCCCATTGAAGAAGAAGACATCACCGGCTTTCATCAGGACCGGCACACTGCTCATGCCTTCGGGCAATGGGACCATGACGTCCGTAAAGCTCTGCGTCGTGTCGGCCGGCACGGTGCACAACAGCGGCAACTCGTGGCTACCGGGGACGACCTGCATACAGCCGTTGGCTTCGTCACAGTCGTCGAGGGCCAACCAGGCTGCCATACAGGTGCCCGGCTGGACGCGCAGGTAATATTGGTCTTGGTGCAGCGCTTGGCCGCGTGCACCGGGTGGTTTGAAGTACAGCATGGTCTGCACAGCATACGGCGACGAACCGAGCAAGGCGGTCAACACCTGGTCGATGCGATCGTCGATCATCCAGTTGAGGGCTTGTTCGTCCCACCGGTGCATGTGGATCATCCGTGGGTATTGTTGGAGGGGGTCAGGAGTGTTGTTATCGTCGCCTGCAATGGGTACGCCAGCGAAGTCACCGGGGAGAGACTCGGCCTTGCGCATCTCCATGAAGTGGTCGATGTAGGCCGCGACTTCGGGTTGCGAAAAAAGACCACGCACGATGGTGTAGCCATCACGGTGATACTGTGCCACGTTGGCCGTCAAATCCAGTTGCGACATTCCGTGCTCCTTTGCGCGGTTCGGTGGTTGTCCGGTAGGGTGGTCATATTGTAGCATGAAGGTATCGAATTTCGAAAAAGGACGAGGCCATGCACCACACCGACCCGGTCATTGCTGCGTTTGTCGATGATATGCGATTTTTGCAACAGAAAGCGCTTCGCGACGGATTCAGCGCGAATCAGTGGCGACACTATTGGGGGTGGAACGCAATCGCCCTAGCACACCTCGTAGCCGCCGCGCAGCGAACCGAGCCACAGTACCCCCGCTGGGCAATTGCCCCATATCAGCCGATGGATGCCTTTGTCGATGCCCAAAACGCTGCCATTGACGGTTTGTACCCCGAATGGGATGCGCCAGCCGCCCAACGCGCCTGGGCAGACCAGTGTGCGACGATTATCCGGCTTGCGTCCGACATCCCGGCCGACATCCGTGCCGATACGACACGTTTTGCGTTTTTGAATGGTTCTTCGCTGAACGACGTATTGCACATTCAGACGGGTCATAGTCGTGAGCACTTTGAAAAAAACGTCGCGGAAGAGGCAGTCGACGATGCGCTGTATGCACTGCGCCAGCAGTACCAATGGTGGGTGGCGCACCGCACGCACCACGGCGCCACAGCGTGGCAATATACGCATCTGTGGGCCTGGCAGACGATTTCGCTGGCGCGTCTGCGTGCGGGTCGTGACGGCGGTCTGCCGCTCTATCCACCCTGGCCAACGACCAATCCCGACGATCATGCGGCGGTCGACATCAATGCCTGTATCGAACAGACCCATGGCGGCGGATCGCTCCAGACTGCGTTCGAGCGCTGGGACGAGGGCTTTACCGCACTGTTGCTGCTGTGTACGGACATCCCGGTCGAACGCTTCGTCAATACGGCCGCCTGCCCGTGGCTCGATGGGTATGTGCTACTGGATGTTATTACCGGCTCAACCGAGCATCATCGCGAACATGCGGAGGAGGAATTATGAATTATGAATTATGAATTAGGAATTAGGAATGAGTACGAGTGCACGGGATTGACGTGTGTTGCCACCGGTGACGGGAGTATTTCGGAACTTGTTGCCCAGTGTTCTCGATACCGTACCCGTCTATCCACGTCTCGCACAGCAAACGAAAAACAATCACTGATAACTGATAACTGAT
>CAIZHO010000441.1 GCA_903932805.1 uncultured Roseiflexaceae bacterium
GACTATCCAACTGCCACGCTCGCACCCCAATAGCAATGAGCGTCACTGCACCGACTGCCCCATACCAGGTAACGTTTGACCGGACGGTCTGCGCACGCGTACGGAGTCGCTGCCAGAGCGCCGGGAGGTAGGGGATCAGGACTGCTGCAATACACGCCAACCAACTCACGACTTGCGGCCATATCAGCGGTGGAGCGATCTCTTGGGTGATCATACCCATAACAATAGTTGAACAGACAGCGCCACCCATACGAAGCCAGTTGTTTTGCCATACATACCCTGCCACAACGACGAACATGGTAACAAACAACAGCGGTGCAAGCATGGGGGTCTCGGACCAGTGCGCCACAATCGCCAACCACCCCATGACAGGGACCAACAGGATAAGCGGGAGATTGTGCCTGTGCAGGTAGTACGTGATGGAGTGCATGGTGACCTCAAAGAACGTGAACGATGATGACCGCGAACGGATGTTGTGGAGTGCTGTCCGGTCATCAATGATTGACACTGCCACCGTAGCATACGACCAGCAGAGGACTCGAACGTGACCTGCGTCACCGGTACGCTGCGAGCAGCGCATCACGGGTTTGCATTTTCGCTGCACGAAGGTCTGCAGCATCCCACTCGTACGATGTGCAAAAGAAGTGCTTGACCAATATATCTGAACTCACTCGATGATGCATGCCGTGTGTGAGCATCACCTGTGTCATCAATTTGCAGGTATCGAGGTACTCATCGCGCTCTGGATAGTGACGCACGTACGTCCCCATCCCCACACAGGCGAGGACGGTGCGAAAAAGCGGGGTGTTTTTGATGACCGCACAGGCAGGATGCAGGCGCGCATCGCAGATGTCGGGATTTGCAGCACGCGCCTCGGGTGGAACTTCAGTTTGACCATCCCACGATGGTGCGACCCCAATTGCCCAAGCCTGTGGATCGTCTGCCAATTGAGTAATCATACGCGGAATGGTTTGGTGTTGTGTAAAGACAATATCAGCATCAAACAGCACGACATACAGACTGTCGGGGAATGCCGTTATAGCGCGCTGCAAGAGCGCTCCGTGACTGACATGTTGGGTATCTGTGGTATAGCCGGATTGTTGGATTGGAGTGCCGCGTGACTGTGCATACGCATACACGCTGGCTGTGTCGTCCATGGACGCATTATCGTAGAGTGTCCAGTGGTCGATACACTGATCCGCATGGGTTGCATCGAACGAACGTAACATGAGTTCCATATATTTCGATGTGTTGTGATTACAGCAGACTGCGCTGATTGGTCCGTGCATGTATCCACTCCATTCAGTAGTTGCACATAGCGAGAAAACTTATTTCGTGAGCACCTGAGGTACGGTGCGACTGTAGTGCCTGCATCGTCTCGTGCGACATGTGTGAATGCCCCATCCTAACATATCCACTCGCCGCAAACCCACAAACGGTAACCTATAATACATGCAACAGAAAGAGAGCCCATCCATGACCACATTGCTTTATCACAGCGACGCATATTTGCGCACCTGCACCGCCACCGTCACCGACCACAGCACCGAAGGCATCGGTGTCATCCTTGATCAAACAATCGCCTACTGCACCAGCGGCGGTCAACCGCATGATACCGGCACGTTACATGCTGATGGGCAGGAGTACGCCATCAGCGAGGTCAAAAAAACTGCTGACGGCGTTGTGCATCTGCTCACAGGCGAATCACGACCCGCCGTTGGCGCTGCGGTCACCGTGACCATCGATTGGGAACGCCGCTACCGGCTGATGCGTACGCACACCGCCATGCACCTCCTGTGCGGCGTGGTCTTCCGTGATTATGGTGCCTTGGTGACCGGTGGCAACATGGATGTCGATGAAGGCCGCTTGGACTTCGAAATAAGCGACTTTAGCCCAGAACTGGCCCAAAAAATCGTCGATGCGGTCAACGTCGAAGTCGCCGCGGACCGTCCCCTCGAGGTCAATATTTTGCCCCGTGCCGAGGCATTTGCTATCCCCGACCTGATCCGCACCAAAATCAATCTGCTCCCCGAAGGGATCAGCGAGATACGAACCGTCAATATCGTTGGGCTCGATTTGCAGGCGGACGGCGGCACCCATGTCGCACGCACATCTGAAGTGGGCACGGTGACGTTGCTCAAGACCCGCAGCAAAGGCGCGACCAACAAACGGATCATCGTGGGCTTGGTATGAGCGACAGCAGCATCAATCAATCGATCCAACAACAATTCGGCGCGGTAGCTGCCAATTACACCACCAGTACGGTGCATGCCAGTGGCGCTGATTTGCATGGACTGATTGCGGCAGCAGCGCTGACCGGCAGCGAACGCGTTATCGACGTCGGCTGCGGCGCGGGTCACGTCACCATCGGGCTAGCCGGGCAGGCTGCTGCGGTGGTGGCCGTCGATTTGACGCCGGCCATGCTCGCCCAAACCCGCGCTCAGGTTGCTGCCAAGGGCTTGCGCAATGTGACGGTCGAGGCAGCGGATGCCATGCAATTGCCGTATCCGGATGGTTCATTCGATGTTGCCGTTTCACGCTATGCAGCGCATCATTTCGCTGATCCTTTGTCAGCTCTGCGCGAGATATTCAGGGTCCTCAAGCCGGGTGGACGGTGGTTGCTGGTGGATGTTGTCTCGCCCGAAGCGCCGATGCCAGACACCTTTCTCAATGCTGTCGAAATCCTGCGTGACCCATCGCACGTGCGCGATCACAGCGTCAGCCAATGGCTGGCCATGTACGCAGCAGCGGGCTTTGTCGGTCGGCATGAGCAGACATGGTCGGTACGGCTGGAGTTTACCAGCTGGGTCACACGCATGGCGACGCCCGAGCCCGAGGTTGCGCAGTTGCGGCGCATGTTGGGTGCAGCGCCCGAATCGGTCAAGCAAGCACTCGGTATCGAGGCAGATTGCAGTTTTCATATCCCGGTGGCACTCATCAGCGGTGTGGTGCCACGGTAAGCAGAAAGTATCGGTATGCAGGCTGAGACAACCGGTCGCTGGCAGGCGATGCGTCGCGGATTCGTTGCAACGATGATTGTATGGCCAGGGGTGGCGCCGTTTGGGATGGTCTATGCGGTGAGTGCGCTGGCGGCCGGATTGAGCTTTGCCGAGACGTTGGGGATGTCGCTGATTGTCTTTGCGGGTGCATCGCAGTTCACTGCGGTCGGGTTATTTGCGGCAGGTGCCAACCCGATAAGCATTATTGCGGCGACGGCGATTATCAATGCGCGGCATCTGTTGTTGGCGGCCTCGACGGCGTCGTATATTCGGCAGTCGCCCGGCTGGTTGCGGGCAGTGGTGGCCTTCCAATTGACCGACGAGACATACGCGGTAGGGGTCCAGCAGTTTGAGAAAACCGGCGGGGACGCGTGGTTCCAGTTCGGTGCCAATCTGAGTCTCTACTTCATTTGGGCGTTGAGCACGGTGATTGGCAGCCTGTTGGGCGCACTGATCCCTGACCCCGCCGGCCTCGGGCTGGATTTGATTTTCCCATTGACGTTCATCGCTTTCTTGATGCCCATGGTGCGCGACCGTGTCAATCGCTCGGTGGCATTGTTGGCGGCGGGGATTTCGGTGGCGGCGGCGTTGTGGTTGCCGGGGAGCTGGTATGTGTTGTTGGCAGGATTAATCGGGAGCGCGTTCGGTGCCTGGTTCGCCGTTCTGACGCCGATGCAAGCCCCAAAGGAGCAACCCTGATGCGTATTGCTGATTTTGCACTCGAGCGCTATTTCGCGAAGCACGAATTTTCGACCCCACACATTCTCTGTAGTTCTGATATCCAAGGCATGGCGATGCGCGATGTGTTGGCCCTTGCCGACGATGATGCGCGCCAGCGTTGGGACGACTTGACCCTCGGCTATACCGAGACCGCCGGGTTGCCTGCGTTGCGTGCCGAAATTGCATCGATGTACAGCGGGATTAGCCCCGACGACGTACTGACCTTTGCCGGTGCCGAAGAAGCCGTCTATATCGCTGCCAACGTCCTGCTTGGCCCGGGTGATCACATGATTACCACCTGGCCCGGGTATCAGTCACTCTACGAAGTAGGCCGCGCGACCGGTGCCGATGTGACGCTGATCGAGCTCAAACCAGAGCAGAAGTGGAAGCTCGACATCGAGGCATTGCGCCGCGCTGTGCGCCCCAATACGAAGCTTATTCTGCTCAACGTGCCCCACAATCCGACCGGTGCGACGTTGACGCACGACGAGTGGCGCACGGTGGTGGACATCGCCGAGGCCGCGGGGGCGTACCTGTTTGCGGACGAAGTCTATCGCCTGCTCGAGTACAACCCGGCAGATCGCCTGCCTGCTGCCTGCGAACTCAGCACCCGTGGCTTGAGCCTGGGCGTGATGTCCAAAGCGTTCGGTCTGGCGGGTTTGCGCGTTGGTTGGTTGATTATCCGCGATAGTGCACTCCGGGCCCGTATGATGGCCTATAAAGACTACACGACGATCTGTAATTCGGCCCCGTCCGAAATCCTTTCGCTGATTGCGCTGCGCGCACGGACACGCATGTTGGCACGGAGTCGCTCGATTGTGTTGCGCAACCTGCAGCTCTTTCATCAGTTGTGCATGGACCGCCCGCAACAATTGCGGATGGTCGCACCACAGGCGGGGAGTGTGGCGTTCCCTGAGTTGCTGGGTGATACGCCGATTGCTGATGCTGCAGACACATTGAAAACACAGCACGGGGTGTTGGTGTTACCGGCAACGGTCTATGGGTATCCGGGGAACTTCTTTCGCATCGGCTTTGGCAAAGAAGATTTTGATGTCGGTTTGCATAAATTTGCTGCCTACCTCGACACCCTGCCAGGAGCAACGGCATGAGTATTTGGTTGACCTATGTGGGCATGGCGGCGGTGACTTACGCAGCCCGGGCGATCCCGTTGCTGGTGATGCGCAACAATCCGCCACCATGGTTGGCGTTGTGGCTGCGGTATGTGCCGGCGGCGGTGTTTACGGCATTGGTCGTGCCGGCGTTGGTCACCACGAGTGGGGCAGCGGGGCGGGTGTTGTCGCTCGGGCCGGCAGTGCTTGCAGGCATCATCGGTGCCTTGGTGGCATGGCGCACCAGCAACGCCATTCTGACGGTCGTCTGCGGAATGGTATCCTTTTGGGTGATTCGCATGGTAATGGGCGGCTAGGAGCAGACCATGGAGCTACGCACGATTACCGTTGGCATGCGCGAAAAAGATTGGCAACGTTCTGCCGAAGCAGCCCACGCCGTGCGGGCTCGATTGGCCGAAGAAGGCGTCGTCGTGCAGACCGTGCGTGCAACACCAACGGTAGATGGCTTCAACAGTTGCGCCGACTTGGTCAGCGTGGCCTGTGGGCTCGAAGAGCGCGCGCTCGATTTGGGTTTTGACTACGTGACCCTCGGAGTCGTCCAACGTGAACGCCTCGATCAATTGGCAGATGCGATGGCAGCGACGCAGGCGTTGTTTGCCAGTGTGTCTTTGACTGCGCACGACGCCGTCGACGAAGGAGCTATCCAGCAGATGGCGCGGATGACACACGACCTGGCCCGGATTGTGCCGGGCGGCGTGGGCAACCTGCGGGTAGCAGCGTTGGCGCAGGTGCCAGCGGGCAGCCCGTTCTTCCCCGCCTCGTGGCACGACGGCGGTGCCCCGTGGTTGGCGATCGGCCCCGAGGCGGCAGCGTTGGCGTGGCGGGCGACCCGCCCGCTCGCAGAGGTGCCACTCGGCCACGCCGACCGACCGCGGTTGGTCGCGGCTGCGTTGCAGCAGTTGGCTGCCGACATTGTGCGCTCCGATGCGCTGTTCGCCCGCATTGCCCAACCAATTTGTGCGCAGTACGGGATCACGTATGCGGGCTGTGATTGGTCGCTCGCGCCGCATCCCCACCCTGAGCGGAGCATCGCTGCCGCGATTGAAGCACTCGCTGGCGTGCCGTTTGGTGGCTGGGGCACGCTGAGTGCGGTACGCGCCTTGACGGCGACGATCCGCGCCTGTGCGGTCACGCAGTTGGGCTTTTCGGGCATTATGTTGCCGGTGGTCGAGGATGCAGTATTGGCCCAGCGGGCACGC
>CAIZHO010000442.1 GCA_903932805.1 uncultured Roseiflexaceae bacterium
GTCAGCGACGAAACGATGCGACATCGTACCTACAAAATCAATCACATCGAAGCTTCTCTACGTCCAACAGCCGCCGCTGCACTTGTTATGTTAACCAAACCCAAGCCGCACGATGTATTCCTCGACCCGATGTGCGGTGCAGGCACAACACTCATCGAACGTGCGCTTGCGGGGCGCTACACCGAGATTGTGGGCGGTGATTTGAGTGCAGCAGCAGTCGAGCAAGCCCAAGCGAACATCGGCAACAAGTACAAACCCATCCGTGTCGAGGAATGGGATGCACGTGCACTTCCGCTCGACGAAGGTTCAATTACTGCGGTAACCTGCAATTTGCCATTTGGGGTGCAGATCAGCACGCCCGAAGAAAATCGGCGACTCTATCCAGCGGTCATGAAAGAACTCAAACGTGTCATGACCCTTGGTGCACGTGCTGCGCTGATGACCAGCGATACCCGAGCACTCACGCGGGCCCTCGAACGCACCAGCGGGATGTATGTTGACACGGCGCATACCGTGGTAGTACTTGGTCGACGCACACAAATCGTTGTTGTACAGAAGCGATAAGTTCTATCAAAATCCCCCCGCAGCATGTGCTGTGGGGGGATTTTTCTTCGCCAACGAGTCCTATGTAACCGCTTTACGGGCTGCGGGATACTTGGTGTGGAGCTGAGCCCGCACCGTTGTTGCGATGCGATCGACGCCATCCCATATTTCACAAAATGACGTCGTCAATGGACTCAGCCCAAGCCGCAAATTGTCTGGTTCACGGAAATCAGGAATGACATTTTGCTCTGCAATCAGTGCCTGATTAATCTGATACCCCATCGGGTGGCGAATGCTCACATGGGATCCGCGGATGGCAGCATCACGCGGAGAACCAAGCGTGAAGCCGAGATCAGCAAGATGCACATCAAACAGGGCAATCATGTATTCAGTGAGCGCAATCGACTTTGCCCGAATTGCATCGATGCCTACCGGGACAAGCATGTCCAACGACGATTCGACGGCAGAGAGTGCCAGCATCGGTGGTGTGCCAGCCAAGAATCGATCAATTCCTGCGGCGGGGTCGTATTGTAAGTCGAATGCAAAGGGTGACTTCTGGCCGAACCATCCCCAGATTGGTGAGACGACGCTGTCCTGTAGCCGTGCGTTCACATAGATGAATGCAGGAGCACCGGGGCCGCCATTGAGGAACTTGTAGCAGCATCCGATAGCGAAATCGACATCCCATGCATCGAGTTGCATCGGTACCGCGCCAGCCGAATGACTCAGGTCCCAGATTACCAAGGCACCACGTGCGTGCGCAGCGGCAGTAATTCGTTGCATATCATAGATATAGCCGCTTTTGAATGTCACATGCGACAACAGGACGACCGCTGTATCTGTGGTGATTGCAGCTTCGACATCAGAACGTGAAACGGTGAGTTCGGCGTCGTGTGATTGCACCAACGAGAGCGAATGCACATTGCCGTTTTGGGCTATTGCGCCTTGAATGATATACAAATCCGACGGAAAGTTGAGCGCGTCACTGACAATCTTGTGGCGACCTGGTCGTGCTGCCAATGCAGCCATAACTGCTTTGTACAGATTGACCGAGGTCGAGTCACAGGCAATCACTTGA
>CAIZHO010000443.1 GCA_903932805.1 uncultured Roseiflexaceae bacterium
CGAGGACCGTGAAGTAACGCTAGCCAGCGAAGGCTATGACCTGGTCAGTCGGGCCAACCCCAAACCAGACTCAGAACTTGTAGGGTTCAGCTGCCAGAGAGAGCAACTTTTAGTTGTTGCTGCGCCAACGCTTACTCGGCAGCAGTCCGTTGCGGTGGTGGTCAGAAATTCCGCCCGCAATACGGCCCGCTGGCAATTTGCCGGCGTTCACCATGTTCGCGATGCTGTGCGCACAGGCATTGAGGCGTTTTGCGAGTGCGAAGGTCAAAGCGTTTATGCAGTTTCTTAACGAGCGGCAGGTTAGAGGTAGTCTGCTGAGTGCCAACACGGCAGGAAATCGCGCAGGAACGTTTCTGAACGGTTTCGCCGGGGTAGAAAACGATGATGGTCGGGTGGGTTAGCGCGTTGACGACGGGCTGGCACCCTCCCTGCAAAGCCAATTTGCCTTTTTTGCATGTCCACCATTTACCAGGTTGATGGACTTCTTGGAGAAATGGCTGGTCCGGTTTATCGGGGGCAGGTCAGACCGCCTCGCAGATCATCGTGGCCGCTACCGCTACCGCTACCGCTACCGTTACCTCTGCAGCGTCGACGGCGTTGCCGCCCTTTCACAGCACCCTCAAGCCGACCTGGCGGCAAGAGGGTGCGAGGTGAGACCACCTTGTGCGCGAACACCGGCAGGCGCGCTAAGGATTGTGGACCTCGAAGCGCAGGAACAGGCTTGACTACACCTTGAACGCCCGGGCCATCTGGATCACGGCCTGTTTGTCGAACGCATTGACTTCGTCGATCAGCTCGTTGCTGAACAAGCGGTTTGGATCGCCCAACTCCTCCGCCAGCTTCGGGTTCTTGCTGGTTTCAGCTGTGATCTCGATGTTCGCACGCCACTCCGCCAGCGACGAAGCGCCCATGCGCTGGTCGGCGTCGTCCGGGCGGCGCAACCAGCTTGTCTTGCGGTCCTTGAGAATAAAGCTCAGCTCCTTGCGAGCCTCCTCCTCGCTGCGACCCTTCGGACGGCTTTCGGGGTAGATGGCCCAATGCAGATCGATCGCCGCGTCAAGATTGGCGTTGGAAAAAAGCGTCGACTTGGCCATGCCACGGAACAGCGACACCAGGGCCTTGCGCTCCTCCTTGAGCAACTTGCGCGGCACGCAGATCCATCCCGAGCCCACCTGCGCGTATTTCGGCGTGATCGGCACATAGCGCAATTTGGTTCCGACCAGCTCGATTCGGGCCGCCGCCGTGTCGAACGTCACCATCGCATCGACGCGGTCGTTGTCGATCGCAGCGCCCGCCAGTGCGCCGTCGCCGATCGCAATGTATTCGCACTTATCGTCCTTGAGCCCCAACTCCGTCAACATGGTCTTGGTGATCACAATACCTGTGTCGCCCTGGCTGCGCACGCCGATTCGCTTTCCCGCCAAGTCTGCGGCGCTCTTGATGGCGCTGCCCGGCTTGACGACGATGACGTTCGAATTACGCGGCAGCCACTTGTATACGCTCACCAGGTCCAGCCCTGGGTCCTTGGC
>CAIZHO010000444.1 GCA_903932805.1 uncultured Roseiflexaceae bacterium
TCATTAGGATTACCAACAGAAACATCACGTCCGCCCGATTATACTTCATTCCCGCATGGTTTGCGGTTGCCTATATATGCGGGCGCAGCGACTGCATGTAGGCGACAAGCGCAGCGCGGCGATCAGCAGGAGGGGTTTTGTCGATAATATTGATGAGTGCGCTTGCGACAATTGCGCCATCGGCACACGTCGCAACCGTGGCGACATGACTCGGGGTGCTGATCCCGAACCCAACAACAAGGGGCAAATCTGTGAATGAGCGAGCGCGGTTGATGAACCCCGGCAACCCTTCCCACAATTCACTACGAGCACCAGTGACCCCGGTCAACGACACACAATACACAAATCCACTGGCGACGGAAACAATCTGCTTGATGCGAACATCGGGTGTTGTGGGGGCGAGGAACATGATGAAATCGAGCCCATGCGCGCGCAAAACCGATTGGAACGGCCCGGCTTCTTCGGGAGGGAGGTCAGGGACGATGACTCCGCTTGCACCAGCGGCTGCTGCATCACGTGCGAACGCCTCGAGCCCGTATTGCAGAAATGGATTGTAATACCCCATCATCACCAACGGGACATGGACCCCTTGTGCCCGCAACGCCGCTACCGATCGAATCGCGTAGGCAACATTCACACCGTTTTGCAGGGCTATTTCGGACGCACGTTGGATGGTTGCACCATCGGCGAGAGGGTCCGAAAAAGGCACTCCGATTTCGAACAAATCCGCGCCAGCTTCCTGCAGCGCGAGCGCATATTCTTCGAGCGCGTGCAGGTCGGGATAGCCAACCATGAGATATGGCATCAATGCACCACGGTTCTCTGATTTGAGGCGAGCGAACGTCTGGCTAATAGTAGTCACATCCACCTCATCTACTACGAACGTGATACGGCACGTGCAAGCAATGCACGGGCATTCCAGAAGTATTCTATGCCCGACCCAATCGTCCACACCAGCGCGAGTGCTGTCGGGATGATCCACCATTCAGACAACCACACAAACCACCACGGCGATCCAGGGATGCCGGGAAGTGCGGTATACACCAAGATCCAAATAATAGCCATGACGGTAAACGTCAGCTTTTGTTTGCCCCATGAACGCGCGGGTATGACGATGCCCTGTGACGCAGCATAGGAACGCAAGCCCGAAACAGCAAACTCACGGACGATAACCACTAATGCATACCATGAGGGCAGAAAGTCCATCTCGACCATGGGAAGCAGCGCCCCAGCGATGAAAATTTTGTCAGAAATCGTGTCGAGAAAAATCCCCAACGGCGACACAACGCCCAATCGTCGGGCAAGGTTACCATCGACGATGTCGCTCATTGCCATCACAAAGAGTAGTATTGCTGCATATATCAACGACCAACCATCGCCCTGCAAAATCCAATAGACCATGACAGGTGTTGTCAACACACGAAACAGGCCGAGGAGATTAGGGATTTGGCGCATGCGTGTCGTCCTTTAGATGAATTATTTGATTATAACACTCTCATTGATGACACGGATGGTCGCTATGATGAGTCGGTCACCACCAAGGACGCCACCGTCAGTTGCGACTACCGGCAACCGTTTGCCTGAATCATCGTACACCCCCAAAATAACAGCGTAATTCCCTGCTTTGATCCCACGTGGGATGACAATCGACCGTTCATCATGCACAGGATCATCGACCTGCCACGTCTTGGTCATGCCGGCTTCACCATACCCCATTAGCGGTGGACCATCATTTTGTGCATACGGTGGCTCATTGCAGCGCTGGCACAAGTGCACAAACATATGATAGTTGTGGACGGGCGGCTGCTTCGCTTGCCAGTACAACTCTATCGGGATGGTGCCATTTGGTTGATAAAAGATACCCAACGGTTTGATCGTTATGCCACGCAGGGTGAGTTCTTCACCAAACTGCGCATCAATACGCTTCTCTGGTTGTGGTGCGTCTGCCGTTCCCGCAATGTTTGGAAAGCTCTGGCACAACAATGCAACTCCATACCGGTTGAGTCCACCGCACGGCCATGTTTTCTGTGGATATTGGAAATACAAGCCCACCCAGCCATATGGGCTTTGGGCATCGATCGGTGGGTCGATTTGTGCTGCGTGATCTGGGGCAATGACTAACAATGCACGGTGTTTGCCTGCTGCAGCTGCTTTGAACTGCATATCGAATGAACGCCGTTGATATTCACGCTGGGCCACAACATCGGTCGACGACCCGCGATACCCTTCGCTAAAAACCGTAAACATCACAGGACGCGGTAGTGGATCGGGAGTCACCCGTCGGTAGTACCGATAGAGCGGTAACGCATACGGAGGGTGTAATACCACGACGTCATTGCGGGTCACGCGATTGGCGAGTTCCCGCATGACCACACGCCACTCTTCTTTGACCGGAGCACCTGAGAAGATACCGCGCGCTGGTTCAAACAGACTGACCAGATTACTCACAATAGCAAGTAGCAGTAGCATCCGCCCAACGCGCACAAAACTATAGTGCCACTTGCCGAAGCGGACGTTGTGCACTGTCCAACTCGCGCCGTTTGTCATGAGCACATACCAGGCAGGCGCTGAGAACAACGCATAGCGCGCATCAAATGAAGCAGTTGTTCCGTAACTCAACACAATCATCAACACCGGTATATATGCCAGAAACAACAGTTGAATCGACTGCGCGTTCCCCGTTCGGGCGGCGTCGAGTGCTTGCTTCGTACCAAGCACCAGCAAAGCCAACAACGGGAGTATCCAGATCCATACCGGCAACGTAAAGATTTGATCGTTCCAACGTCGATCAGCCATAAAGCGTGCGACTAAGTCTAGCAACGAGCTCAACGGAAACACCGTCTGCGCACCGAGTACCGTTTTTGCCCGGATAGAATCAGCAATGCCGACCACCGAAATCAACCCTGCGCAGAATGCTGCGATGGAATACAGGGTGCGTCTTCGTCCGGCATGCTGCAACGCAGGCGTAATGAGCAATACGGCTATCATCAAGAAGCCCAATCGATGGACAAACGGGAGCACGAGCAGTAATGCCCACCAGCGTTTTTGGCGCCAATGCGACATGGTTAACCCGACCGCGACACACAGGAGCATGCTGTATACCTTGGCATCCTGCGCATGCCAAAGGAACATCGGTGCAGTAGTTAACAGGACCAACAAAAATCCACGTTGCGGCTGCCGCGGCACAAAAAGCGTCAGTAAGGCAATTGCTAACGCCCCAAAAAGCGCAGAAGGCATACGCAGCCAGAACTCGCTATCGCCGCCGAGGTCGACCCATCCTTTGAGCAA
>CAIZHO010000445.1 GCA_903932805.1 uncultured Roseiflexaceae bacterium
GGACGCACCCACGTCGTTACTGCGTTCTCGAGGAGTGTCTCGAACCCGATTGCCCGATAGATGCGTTGTGCATCCCCTGCGTGCTCGGCAAAGAGATACGGAATCGCGCCAGTGGCGACGATGTCTGCTGCGACTGCCGCCACCATTGCCCGGGCCAACCCACGGCGCCGGAATATCGGGTCCACATAGACACTTTCGATGCGGCCTATACCGTCGTGGATATACGCAAGGCAGCGGCCAGCAGGCGCGTCGTCGCTCCAGATGATGGTCGGTATGACTGCAGGGCTACTGCACTCGGTGATGCGCAAGGCCATCATCGTGTCGGCATCAGAAAAAGCGTCGACGCCATCCAGGCTTGCCCAGGTGCGAAACTCGGGCAGACTGCTGGGGTGTGTCAGCACGCAGGGCCCAGGGGCTGGGATTGCCGCATCGCACACAGCCATCAGATCATACTGCCCCCATGCGAGCATCGGCCGAAAACCCGCCGCGCGCAAGGCGTCGGGTAACGTGTCAGGACGATGCATGCGATCCAGATAGACCACGCTGTCGAACCGTAATCCGTCGAAGTGGGCGATGATTCGTTCAATGTGCGCGGCTGTTTCGTCGCTACGGATGCGCAGCAGCCCCACGTGGTTGGGATCGTACCTGCCAGCTAGCCCCGGGTTGACGTAGAGCACATACCCATCGAGTGCCGTGCGTTGGCTCATTGTGCCAAAGTATTCGGCATCGTGCTGCCAAATTCGATGGATGAGTGGGGCGTGGTGTGTACGCAAGTCGAGCATACTAGATCCCCGAAACATGCGCGAGTTGCCCGACACCAGCGGTAATTGCCATCCCGATAATGCCACCAAGAACAATGCGAACGGTGGTTTTGATCAGCGGTGAACCAGCGGTGCGGGCGCTCAAAACCCCTGTCAGCAACAACCCAATCAGAGACATCACCACGATTGCATACGCTTTGCCCCCCAGTGTAGGTGCAAAGACCCCGAGGAACGGGATGATGCCGCCCACAATGAAGCTGATGCTCGAGGCGAACGCTGCCTGCAACGGCCGCGCGACCGTCGCTTCGTTTTGGCCGAGTTCGTCAATCAGATGCGCCTTGAGGCCGTCTGCAGCATGAAGCTCTTTGGCGACGGCGCGGGCAAGGTCTTCGGACAGACCACGTTCGATATAGATGGCGGTGAGGGCAAGCTCTTCACCGACGGGATCTATGCGTTGATGCTCGATTTCGAGCGTTTTGTCTGCGATCTCGATATCGGTTTGCGAACTGACCGATACATACTCGCCGACTGCCATCGACATCGCTCCTGCCGTGATACCGGCAATGCCCGCGGTAATAACCAAGCTGTCTTGACCGGCCGCGACGATCCCGATAAGCAGACTGGCGGTCGACACGAGGCCGTCATTTGCGCCGAGGACCGCGGCACGTAGCCAGCCGGCACGATGGGCGCGATGGTCGAGGTTGCGCTTCTCGACTGCGGCAAGCAGCGCACTACGTTGGGGTTGATTGGATTGCGTCATCGTTTAGTTCACTTCCGTCGTGCACCACCGACAGGGTCAGTTTATGCATCTGTGTGCATTATACGCCGTGAGCAGGCAGTATTTACGACAACAACCAGGCGATGCTATTCTGCCAGATGCGCGCCATGGCAGGTGGGTCGAATGATTGCATGTTGTGTCCCAGTGCATTGAAGACTGTTTTGCCGCTGCGCGGTGATGCTTCGAGCGTCGTCAACAGCGGATGTTCGCCGCCCTCCCAGCTGCCCCACAACAGATGCTTTGGCTGACGCGTTGCGTCGATGCGCAATGAATGATAGAGCTCGTCGACGATGTCAAAATCCGCTACACCGGCGGTAATCGGGTGGGGTTGTGCGTCGACGCGGATCCGGTGTGGGACAAACGGCGAATGAGACGCCCGTTTGACGCCCCAGGTGACCCCAAGCGTGTCGCCAAACTCTGGCCAATCGGTATAACACCCAATTGCACCGTGGTGGATGACCAGTGGTCGCTGTGCGTGCGCATAGCGCAGGAAATTCGATTTGGCGGGTTCTTCGATCGGCGTATAGGTCATATTGCCGGCCCAATCGGCATTCATCCCGGGCCAGTACATGCCCATCAAAACGAGTAAGTCGACAGTATCGAGGTCAGCAAACGCTGCACTATCAGCCACGATACTCGTTTGGTAGTCGGGTCCAAGCCACGAGGCGATGCGTTCAGCTTGCGCAGCAACGGGGTGGATGGCGGGTCCGCCCACATGAAAACGAATGTGCATCGATGTGTCCTTCTTCCTTTTTTTTTTTGCTGTTCTCTAGTATACCGGGTGTCACACAGAGCGAGATGCGTCTCGTATAATACGCAGACAGACAGTGAATCGAGGCAATGGTGCAACCAACACTCCCACGCGTGCTGCGGAGTCCGACCGTTCGTGGTGCGCTTTACTACTTTGGGTATTGGGGTGTGGTCGGGGCATACATTCCGTTTTTGTATGTCCACTTCCAAGAAATCGGCTTGACGGGCACACAAATTGCCGTTTTTGCGACGATGCTGCCGCTTATGATGCTGACCACGGCACCGCTGATTGCCAATTATGCCGATCGTTCAAAACGTCGCCGCTCCTTGCTCGCATTGTGCATCGTTTTGGTCGGTGGCTCGATGTTGTTGTTGGGGTACGGGGAGACATTTTGGCAACTCTTGCCGTTGATGATGCTGATGTCGTTTGTGCGCAGTCCAATTGCCGGGATCGGCGATGGCTTGGTGGCCCGCATGGCCGTCAAAAACGGCGTCAATTTCGGCGCGATGCGTTTGTATGGGTCACTCGGATTTGCGACCGTCGCGACCGTATGTGGGTACTTGTGGCAGCGTTTCGGCTACATGCCGATGTTTGCGGTGGCGTTTGTGGGTTTTCTGTGTGTTGCTGGGCTTGGCCTGTTGCTCGACGAAGACGCAGCCGTGGAACGCGCCAACGCATCGTGGGGGCCTATGTTGAGCGACCCCGGAATGCGGACTATTTTGGTGACGTCGTTCTTGCTGGCGGGGTCGTTGAGCATGAGTGGGACGTTTGAGGGCATCATGATGCATACCCTGGGCGGTAGTGGGTTGTATATTGGGTTGTTGCTCGGATTCACGGGGATGTCCGAAATCCCCTGGATGCGGAACGCGCCCTGGTTGGCGAATCGCTACGGTGCAGAGCGCACGCTGATGGTTGGTTGTCTGATTGTGGCGGTCGCCCACCTCGTCTATGCCACCGCATGGTCGCCGATCGTGCTGCTTCTTGGTGCAATGGTACGCGGCAGTGGGTTTGGGTTGTCGTTTGTGATGCTGGTTTCGATTTCGGCCAAGCGCGCCCCAGCGGGGATGGTCGCAAGTGCGCAGGCGGCGGTGACCGCAGCGGGTTGGGGATTAGCACCACTCATTGGGATCCCACTCACGGGTATACTGTATGATGCAACAGGCGGGCCACGCAGTACGTTTATCGTCTGCATGGTCATGGCTATCCTGGCTGCGGGCGTAATCGGCGTCGCCCAGGTCCGCGGGATGTTTCGTGAAGGAGGAACCGATGGCACACTGGCTGCTTAAAACCGAACCAGATGTCTATGCATATGCAGATCTGGTCCGCGAAACACAGACAATGTGGGACAACGTGGCCAATAATCAGGCGTTGATTTTCATCCGTACCATGGCAGTGGGCGACACCTGCATTATCTATCACACGGGCGACGAACGCCGATGTGCCGGTATCGCGACGGTGATTAGCCCTCCGTATGTCAATCCTGCGGATCCGACCGGTAAACTCGCGGTCGTCGACGTACAGGCGACCAAAGCACTTCCGCATGGCTACGATTTGGCACATATCAAGGCCCAGCCAATGTTTGCCGAGTCGTACCTCGTCAAGCTTGGTCGGCTGTCGGTGGTGCCATTAACAGACGAACAATTCACGTATTTGGCGGCAGCAGAATAGAATTGAGGATCACATGTCGCACGAATTAACCCAACTCAAGACAAAGCTTGCAGAATTATCCGATTGGAACGCTATTAATTCTTTGCTCGGCTGGGACCAGTCGAGCGTGATGCCGGTCGGTGGTGGTGAAGGACGTGGCCGTCAGATGGCGCTGATGTCCAAACTCACCCACGAGAAAATGAC
>CAIZHO010000446.1 GCA_903932805.1 uncultured Roseiflexaceae bacterium
GGGAGTGATTTCTTCGGTCGTGACATGTATGCAGCTATGGTACGGGGCTTGTGGCAGACCGCCCTCATTGGGGTGTTGTCGGGTGCTGCTGGTACCTTGATCGGTGTCATTTTGGGCTTCACGTCGGCCTATTTCGGCGGGTTGTTCGATACCATCGTCAAAGGTATCTGTCAGATTTTGACGCCGATTCCTGTCTTCATGATCCAAATCATCATCGCGTCGTCGCTCGATAAGCGGGACGTCACCATCTTTACGATGGCCGGCATTGTCGTGATGCTCGCCTGGATGGCCCCCACGCTGGTGATTCGTTCGCAAGTGCTGTCCATGAAGGAACGCCAGTTTGTGTCTGTGGCCAAGCTTTCGGGCGTGGGCAATGGCGGTATCATCTTCGGCGAAATCATGCCGAACTTGCTGCCGTTTATCGCAGCTGCGTTTGTCAGCCAAGTCTTTAACGGCGTGTTCTCGTCGTTCTATTTGGCGATTGTCGGTCTCGGACCGTTGCGCGAGCCGCTGTTGGGCAACTTGATCTGGGGAGCACAATCCCAAGGTGCGTTCTTCAACGGCTGGTGGTGGTGGCCAATCTGGCCGGCATTTGCAATGGTGCTGATCCTCAGCTCGTTGGCGCTCATCAACATGGGTATGGACGAGTTGGCCAATCCACGTATTCGGAAAACGGAGTAAGCAATGTCAGCAATTTTGCAGGTACGCGACCTCCAGGTTTCGTATTACACCGATCTCGGTCGCGCGACCGCGTTGAACCGGGTCAACCTCGACCTGCAGGCCGGCGAAAAGCTCGGTCTGGTGGGCGAATCGGGCTCTGGAAAAAGCACCATGGCGCTGGCCATGATGCGTATGATCAAGGCCCCAGGCCGCATCGAAAGCGGGAGTGTGGACGTCGATGGCGTCGACCTGATGAAGCTGTCAGAAGAAGAAATGCGTCTGGCACGCCTCAGTCGAATCGCGTACATCCCCCAAGGCGCCATGAATTCGCTCAACCCGGTCATGCGCATCGGCGCACAGATGGTCGATGCCATCCGTGCCCATGTACCGACCATGTCCAAAGAAGACATGATTGCCCGCGCCAAAGACTCACTCGAGTCGGTCGATCTCAAGCGCAATGTGTTTGATATGTATGCACATGAGCTGTCGGGCGGCATGAAGCAACGTGTTTGTATCGCCATCGGTATCTTGCTCAAGCCCAAAGTCATCATCGCCGACGAGCCCACGAGTGCACTCGACGTGGTGACCCAACGCCAAGTCATGGAGACCATTGACCGTGTGCAGAAGGAAATCGGGACTGCCGTCATCCTGATCGGCCACGACATGGGTTTGATGGCGCAATTTGTCGACAAGGTGGCAGTGATGTATGCCGGTCGCTTGACCGAAGTCAGCACGGTGCGCGACATGTTCACCACACCGATGCATCCCTATGCGCAGGCACTCATCAAGAGCCTGCCGAACCTCAAGAACAAAGGCGTCTTCCAGGGTATCCCTGGGTTGGCACCGTCGTTGCTGCGCATCCCATCAGGGTGTGCGTTCCATCCGCGCTGCACGCAGGCGATGGACCGTTGCAAGACCACCATTCCTGAGGTGCAGGATCACAACGGGCGCCTGGTTGCCTGCCATCTCTATACGGAAGGGGCATAACCGTGACGCATTTGCTTGAGTTTCGTAACGTCACCAAAACATATACGCGCGGCTACTTCTCTGATGCAGGGACCACCGCGTTACAAGACTTTTCGATGGTGCTCGACGAAGATTCGCCGACTATCATGACGGTCGCTGGCGAGTCTGGGAGCGGCAAAACCACCATCGCCATGTTGTTGTTGGGCTTCATCGAGCCCACCAAAGGTGAGATTCTCTACAAAGGGAAGAACATCAAAAACTTGCGTGGTGAAGAACGGATGACCTTCCGCCGTGAAGTCCAAGCGGTCTTCCAAGATCCGTTTGCTGTTTTCAATCCGTTCTATACCGTCGACCACTTGTTGACTGTGCCGATTGAGCGCTTCAAGTTGGCCAAATCCAAAGCCGATGCACGGAACAAAATGGAAGAAGCGTTGTCATCGGTCGGTCTGCGCCCCGAAGACATCCTCGGACGGTTCCCGCATCAGTTGTCTGGCGGTCAACGCCAACGCATCAACGTGGCCCGTGCATTGCTGCTGAAGCCCAAAGTGCTCGTCGCCGACGAACCGGTATCGATGGTGGACGCATCGCTGCGTGCCAACATCCTCGAGTCGCTGCGTGGATTGCACCGCGACCATGGTGTATCGATTGTCTACATTACCCACGACCTGACCACGGCATACCACGTCGCGAACTCGATTGTGGTGCTCTACAAGGGTGGCGTCATGGAGGCCGGCGATGTCGAGACCGTCATCCAGAAGCCCGAGCACCCATACACCAAATTGCTCATCGATTCGATACCGTGGCCCGAGCTTGATCGGCGCTGGGGCAGTGACGGTATGATGGTCAAAGAAGCCGATGGCAGCGACAAAGGTGCCAAGGGCTGCCGCTTCATGGGACGTTGCCCGCATGCCGTCGATGCGTGTGGAACGAGTGTTCCACCGTTGTATCGCGTGGGGCCAACACAAGTCGCATCGTGTGTGCTTCATTCGGCTAATCCCGTGCTCCCAGCGACACAATTGACTGACGTCTTGCCGGTATAAGTAGGTTCACGCATCGGGCGCACACATGGCGATACAACCGTATCAATAACGTGCGCCCTCGATGGAAGAAACGGACATTGACATGGTCGTCAGTGAATGGTCGCCGAGTGATCAGTTGTCGTACCGCTGTCGGCGCACGTCCCGCAAGCCAGCCATGGATGGTCGGTTAGCGTGTCCCGTCTGGCAACAGGCCGAACAATCCCCCCGATTTGTCGATATGATTAGTGGTGCGCCGGGTCTGTACGACACACGTTCCGCTGCCGTCTGGGACGACGAGGCGTTGTATGTAGGATTTTGGGTGGAAGAGCCGCAAGTGGCTGCCACGCAAACTACACGCGACAGCCTCGTTTTTTTGGAAAACGACGTCGAAGTCTTCATTGACGGTGGTGACGCCTACTACGAGTTCGAAATAAACGCCCTGGGTACCATCTACGAAGTCTTTTTCGTCTGGGAAGACGCCTGGAAAAAGGGCGGAGTCTGGGACACCCCGGAATTCGACGTCCATGACCATAGCGCCATTCTCTTCGGCGGTAATCACGACCGTAGTGCACAACACTTCTGGCGTGGCACCCATCCGCGTGGGTTGCGCTGGGCATACCGACACTATGACCTGCCAGGTCTCCAATCTGCGGTATACATCGATGGCGAAATCAATAATCCAGCAGTCATTGACCGTGGTTGGCGCGTCGAATTGGCGTTCCCTTGGGCAGGGATGAAGCATCTCGCGCATGGACGATCGCTCCCGCCCAAAGCCGGCGATGAGTGGCGGATTTTCTTTGGGCGCTTCCAGAAGCTCGAACTCGCAGGGCAACAGGTTTCGCAACCGGCTGCCTGGAGTTGGGGCAAAGTGGGGTCCGGCGATAACCACATCCCTGAGCGCTTCACCAAGATTATCTTCGACGACCGTGATGTCATGGGGAACGCATGACCCCGACATCACAAACGTACATTGGAACAGACGGGTTTGAGCGGATAGTCATCCAAAACGCATATCTGCGCTGCGTCTATATGCCCGGATTGGGTGGCAAAATCGCGAGTATCGTTGATGTACGTACCAATCGCGAGTGGTTGTGGCGCCATCCACGGATGGCGTATGCGATTGTGCCGTCGACCGCCTCGTATGTAGCGACGGCTGATACCGGTGGCTGGGACGAATGTTTCCCAACTGTTGGTGCCTGTCAGTACCCCGCCGACCCATGGTTGGGGGCGTACCTGGCCGATCACGGAGAACTGTGGTGTCAAACGCCGCAGACGACTGTCGAGACGGTCGATAGCGGAGTGCAGATAACCACTGTCTGGCAGGGTATCAATCTGCCATACACGTTTGAGCGTCAGCTGCGCGTCGACATGAGTAATCAGATGACGCTGAATTACACCGTCACCAATCAGGGCGCAGCCCCAATGCACTGGATCTGGTGCGCACATCCTTTGATGGCCATCGAGCCTGGCATGGGTGTGCACACGCCCGAGGGAACGACGTTTTTCCGCCAAGATGCACAGGGCAATCTCATCCCAGAGCCTGCCGACGCTATCCGCCCCAGCGCGACGCAGACGCTCGATCTGCGCGTGTTGCCGGAGCGCACCAGTGGGTATGGGGTCAAACTGTACAGCGACGTGCTCCCCAAGGGTTGGGTATCGTTACGCGCCGACAACGGGTCGTTGTCGATGGATTGGGATGTCGCAGACGTGCCGCAATTGGCCATCTGGTTCAACGCAGGTGCGTGGTCTGCAGATGGCGGGACGCCGTATTACAACATGGGGATCGAGCCGGCAATTGGCGTCTATGACCCACTGTCGGATGCATATACCAAAACATCAACCTATGCCACACTCGCGCCGGGTCAGCACCGTTGCTGGCAGGTGCGGGTGCGAATCGATGCGGACACAAAAGGAGCCTGACGTGATCAAGATTGCGGAGTTTTTGCCACCCACACCGTCGATGCTGTGGACACTCTCGAAGCAGTGTGGTGTTGACTATGCGGTCGGTGGTTTGCCATTCGGCGACCCGATGAACGGGACCGATGGTGCCTGTGACTATCTGCCACTGTTGCGCATGAAGCAGAAGTATGAGGACGGCGGGTTCAAGCTCGAAGTCATCGAAGCACGCCCACCATTGAACCTCGCCAAGCGCGGTCTCCCTGGTCGCGATGCCGAAATCGACGTCGCCTGTGCACTCATCGAAAACATGGGTCGCCTCAAGATCCCCGTTTGGTGCTACGAATGGATGACCGACTTCAACTGGATGCGAACCGCCACGACGACCCCATCGCGTGGTGGCAGCGTGGTCACCAGCTATGACCATAGCCTGATGGCAGATGCCCCCAACACCGAGCTTGGTCCCATCAGCGAAGAAGAACTCTGGACGAACCTCGAGTACTTCATGAAGCGCATCGTCCCTGTCGCCGAAAAAGCCGGTGTCAAGTTGGCCATGCATCCCGATGATCCACCGCGTTCACCCATCCGCGGCGTAGGCCGCATCATGCGCACGGTGGACAACTATCAGCGACTCATCGACATGATTCCGAGCCCCGTCAACGGCATTACCATGTGCCAAGGGAACTTCACCTTGATGACGGATGATTTGCCTGCGGCGATTCGCAAGTTCGGCAAGCAAAACAAGATTTTCTTTGTCCACTTCCGTGATGTCATCGGCAACAAAGACAAGTTCGAAGAATCATGGCACGACGCCGGCAAAACCGACATGACTGCATGTATGCAGGCATACAAAGACATCAATTTCAATGGTGTTTTGCGACCGGACCACGTCCCAACCGTGGCTGGTGATAGTAACGAAAACGCCGGCTACTCCGCATTCGGACGGTTGTACGCCATTGGCTACATTCGTGGTCTGCGCGAAGTCGTCTGGGGTGAAAAAGGGAACTAACCAATCGTAACGGCGCGCGTCTGCTCCTCATGGAGCCAGACGCGTTGCCCGTGGGGATACACGGAGCAGACATGCGCATCGCGGTTACCGGTGGGAGTGGGAGTGTGGGCAAGCACGTCATTGCGAAAGCGGTCGCCATGGGGCACAGCGTGCGCAATATTGACCGTGTACAAGCCCCAGAAGGGTCTATCCCCGCGGGAGTAGAATACGTCAATGCAGAGTTGTCGGACTATCAGTCCTTCTATGATGCCATTGACGGTTTCGATGTCTTGATACACTTGGCGGCTATCCCCGCTCCGGGTGGATACCCTGAGCATGTGGTGCACAAC
>CAIZHO010000447.1 GCA_903932805.1 uncultured Roseiflexaceae bacterium
GCTTCTCGCAACGCCCATGATTCGAAGAAAAAGGAATCACCAGCACCGTACGCTGGGTAGCAAGAACCTATGACGCGTCAGCATCAGATTATGGGGGCCTTTGGCTTTCGCATTATGAAAAAACCGCACAAAAAAACGCGTCGCAGCGTGCACTGCGACGCGTCATGGAGATGAAAGGTTAGGAAATAACCTGATCGACAACCTCGATGTTGGCCTTGCCGCCGTAGAAATCCCACCATGGCTTGGCACCCTTGGCCAAGACGGCGTTGAGGGCTTTCACATTGGTGATACCGCGGTCGAGCAACCACTCTTCGAGGGCGGCGACACCCTTGGTGGCGTACGATGGGATGGCGTCTTGCCAGGTGGCGCGGCCACAGAGCACGCCAGAGAATTGCGTCCCTGCTTGAGCGGCAATTTCGAGCGTTTCGCGGAAGATCTCGTCGGTGACGCCAGCGCTCAAATAGATGAACGGCTTGGCAGCAGCAGCACCAGCGGCACGGAAGTGATCTTGGGCTTCGGCAATGGTGTATGCCTGTTCGCCGTTGAAGGCACGGGTACCGGCGACGTGCTTGATGTTGACTGGCACTTCGACCTTGAGGATGTCGACGCCGTAGCGGGGTTTGGAGAACTCCTGCATGTAGGCTGTGACATACTTGGGCTTGACCTTGGCGAAGGCAAAGCTGGACTCGGGGCCAACATTGTCGTCATATGCCAGTGGTTCGAGGAAGAAGGGAATGTCGTTGGCAGCACATTCGGCACCGACACGCTCAATGAATGCATGCTTGATGTCGTTGACAGCGCTGTCGTCGAAGGCATTGTAATAGAGCAGAATCTTGACCCCATTGCCGCCCAACTCGACGATGCGCTTGACGCTCCAGTTCGAGAGTAGGTCAGGCAAACGGCCTTTGACGTTGGCATCGTAGCCGGTCTTTTCGTACGAAACAAGGACACCGGAACCAGGCTGGCGGGCCTTGATTGCCTCCATGCCGTATTCGGGGTCCATCAAAATAGCACTCGAATGCTGGGTCAGGATTTTGGTGACGCTGGTTTTGAAGTTGCTGAGGTCTTGGGATGTTGCGGTGCCGTTTTCGCCGCGGGCTTTGGCAATGGCCTTCTGCAACGAACCGCGCTGGTCTGCTGCTGCGGCTGCTATCACTCCGTTGCTGTCAGAACATGCCAGCAGGTGGTTGTACTTGCCCTTGGTCATTTTGACTTTCGCCACGTTCCACTCCTTGTGCGTACGCACCTAATTAGGCGATATAGCGATGAACAACATAGACGACCATCGTTGCCAGAACGGTCCCTGCGGCGACCTGGCCTGCAGTATGATTGCGCGTATGCAGGCGCGACCACGCCACTGCGGCGACCACCATCCAAAAGACAATTCCGAGGCTGCGCGATTGCATCGTTGCAATTGTCGCCACTGCAGCTATCGCTGAGGCGTGCATGCTGATCTTCCACCACGCATTGATGACACCGCAGGCAGTGCCGATCACAAAAAACGACGTCGCCAATTGGGTAATCGATGCAGGCGCGCCATAATACCCGAGAACCAACACAGCTGTCAACATCGACACCGCCCCGAGGATGTATACCTCTGTGCGGTCGCTCCGTTTGGACATGTCGGGGTCACTGTACCGTCCCTGCGCCAAGCGGATCCGGTACAGAATCAACACGGGGACGATTTGAATGCACATCGCGAGCACCGCCCAGCGCAACACCATGCGCGGGTCAGCGGCACCCAAGACGGCAATCGAGTAGCCGCCAATAAAACCAAACAACGGCGAGAAAAATTTCGACAGAAATAACGCAATGCGATCAATGCGTTCAATCGGAACGAGCATGACATCACTCGTCGTGTTGTGGTGCGCCATCGTGATACCTCATGTGTCGCGCTGCGTGAGCTGTGCATACTGTCGCAACACGGATTGTGCTGCGGTCGCCCAAGAAAAAGACTGTGCCTGCACTGGCCCGGAAGTACGCATCGTCGCGCGGGTATCGTCGTCTGTAATTAACCGGATGAGCTGATGAGCGAGCGCATCAACATCTGTAGGATCGACCATCAGCGCTGCGTTCCCCACCACCTCGGGCAGACTCGAGACGTTCGACACGAGCGTCGGAGTCCCGCAGGCTAGCGCCTCGAGCGGAGGCAAGCCAAAGCCCTCGTAGAGCGATGGATAGACAAACGCCCATGCCAAATTATACACCGCTGGGAGGTCATTGTCATCTAAATAATCAATGAAACGCACGGCATCGGCGATGCCGAGTCGAGCCGGGGCCTGCAAAATGTCTTCGTACATCCAGCCACGCCGCCCAAACACGACCAACGGCGGGAGCTCTTGCTGCTGACGCGCACGTGCATATGCCTCGAAAAGACGCACATAGTTCTTACGCGGCTCGAGCGTGCCGCCCGAGAGGATGAACTGCGCAGGCAGCTCGTATTTGCGCCGAATGGGTGCAGTCACTGCATCGGGGAGCGGTTGAAACCGTGCTGACACTGCCGCATAGACGACATCAATGCGCGCTGGATCAATCCCATAGTACGTGGTCAAATCGCGCTGTGTGGCGACGGAATCTGCAAAAATCGCCGCGGCCCGCGCGAGTGACGGTGGAACAGCCGCGCGCAGATAACGAGCCACGCCCGGGACAGCACATTCTGGGTGGACCAGATACGAAAGATCGTGAATCGTCACAATCCCCGGCATAGCGGTGGGCGCAAGCACAAAATCCGGTGCGTGCAACAGATCAAACGCACCAATGAGCCACTCGACGCGCAATGGAA
>CAIZHO010000448.1 GCA_903932805.1 uncultured Roseiflexaceae bacterium
CCGATGACAACATCCGCGTCGCCAATTGTACGACTGCTGCCCAGTACTTCCATTTGCTTCGTCGACAAGCGGTGTTACGCACCGAAGACCCACGCCCACTGATTGTCATGACACCCAAGAGCTTACTACGGCACGCAAAGGCTGGTTCATCGCTCGCAGACTTAACACATGGCAAATTTCAGCGCATTATTGACGATCCCGAGGTGCAAACTGCGCGTTCGGCAGTCACGCGGGTGATTCTGTGCAGTGGCAAAGTGTATGTGGATGTAGTGACCGCACTTGCCCCACAGGAACGTGCGCACTGCGCGGTTGTGCGCATCGAAGAACTCTACAGCTTCCCCGCTGAGGAACTGCAAGAAGTGCTGCGTGGCTACATCAATGTGCGCGATGTGGTGTGGCTCCAAGAAGAGCCGCAAAACATGGGTGCATGGACATACGTGGCGCCACACATCAAGGCATTGCTCCCCGACGGCCTCCCATTTATCTACGTCGGCCGTGCGCCTTCAGCGAGCCCTGCGGAAGGTTCTCAATCCGATCATGTCGAAGAGCAAAATCGCATCATCCAACGGGCAGTGCACGAGAAAGATCTCGTCCCGGCTATTGTGGTGTCCTCATAGTGCAGGAGTGAGAGATGAGCATCGAAGTAAAAGTTCCAGTTTTAGGTGAATCGATTGTCGAGGGTACCTTGGCAAAATGGCTCGTCTCAGTCGGTCAAGCGGTCGCTGCCGGGGCCATCATTGCAGAACTCGAAACAGATAAAGTGAACATCGAAGTCACTGCAGAAAATGCTGGCGTTGTTACCCAGCTCCGCAAACACGAAGGCGATACGGTCGCTGTCGGTGAAGTTATCGCCGTACTCGACCCATCTGCTAGCGCGACTGCGACTGCACCAGCACCAAAATCACCAGCTGCTGCTGCATCGACCGTATCAGCGGCAACCAAAGCAGATACGACGAGCACTGCGACACCCGTCGCGCGGAATGTTGCAGCGGACGCAGGGGTCGATTTGCGCACTGTCGCGGGCAGCGGACCGAGCGGCAAAATCACCAAACAAGATGTCATCAACGCTGCCGTCCCCGCGCAACCAGCGGTGGTTCCAACCGGGCCAGCGGCCGTTGCTCCTGCGGCAGCGCGGAGCGAAACGCGCGTTAAGATGACCCGCCGACGGCAGACGATCGCCCAACGTTTGGTGCAGGCACAGCAGACAGCTGCGATGTTGACAACGTTCAACGAAGTCGATTTGACCCGCGTCATGGACATTCGCAAGCGCAAAAAAGACTCGTTCAAAGAGCAGCATACCGTTGGTCTCGGGTTCATGTCGTTTTTCACCAAGGCGACCGTGAGCGCACTCAAAGCATTTCCCGCGGTGAATGCTGAGATTCAGGGCGACGAGGTTGTCTACAAAAACTACTACGACATCGGCATTGCGGTCTCGACTGACGATGGCTTGGTCGTTCCGGTTCTCAGAGACTCGGATGGTCTCTCGTTTGCTGGAATCGAAAAAGGAATCGATGCACTTGCCCGCAAGGCACGTGAGAACAAACTTGGTTTGAACGACCTGGTGGGTGGGACCTTTACCATCACCAACGGTGGGGTATTTGGGTCGTTGATGTCCACACCAATCCTCAATGCACCACAGGTGGGCATTTTGGGCATGCACAAAATACAGGAGCGACCCGTTGTGGTGAATGGCCAAATTGTCATTCGTCCGATGATGTATCTCGCGCTGTCGTATGATCACCGGATCATCGACGGATCAACTGCAGTACGGTTCTTGGTGCACATCAAAGACATGCTCGAAGATCCAGACGCGATGTTGTTGCAATTCTAAGTGTCTAAAACACCCCCCGCGTTCTTCGGAACGCGGGGGGTGTTGTCGTGTAGACTACCGGTTGTTGAGTGCGTCAACACCGGGCAATACCCGGCCTTCGAGCAATTCGAGTGATGCGCCACCACCGGTCGATATGTGACTGACACGTTCGGCCAGTCCCATCTGTTCGATGGCTGCAACAGAATCACCACCGCCGACAATAGACTTGGCACTACTGTCAGCCAACGCTTGGGCGACCGCGCGGGTCCCCTCAGCAAATGCCGGCATTTCAAATACGCCCATCGGACCATTCCAAATAACGGTCTTTGCAGCTGCCACTTGGGCCGCATAGACAGCTCGTGTCGCTGGTCCGATATCCAGAATACGCCAGCCGGGCTTGACATCGGTGACCGCAACGACCATGGTGTTCGCAGTCGGCGAAAAAGCGTCAGCCACAACAGCATCAGTGGGCAACAACAGTTTAGTGCCACGTGCGGCGGCGAGATCAATCATCCGCTTGGCCAAATCGAGACTCGCTGTTTCGACGAGCGAATCCCCCATGGCGTAGCCCTGCGCAAGCAAAAACGTATTGGCCATGCCCCCACCGATGAGCAACGCATCGACTTTGGAGAGGAGATTTTCGATGACGCCGATTTTGTCGCTGATTTTGGCACCGCCAATAATCGTGATAAAGGGTCGCTCGGGATTCGCAAGTGTCCCGGCAAGTGCTTCCAACTCGCGTTCCATGAGCAAGCCGGCCACAGCGGGGAGATACGCTGCAATCCCTGCCGTGGATGCATGGGCGCGATGTGCTGCGCCAAATGCGTCATTGACATAGACATCGCCGAGAGCGGCATATTCTTTTGCGAGCGATGGGTCATTTGCTTCTTCGCGAGCGTCGAACCGGGTGTTTTCGAGCATCAAGATCTGCCCTGCGCTGAGTGCTTTGGCCGCACTCAGTGCGTTTGGCCCAGCAACATCAGGGATGGCTGTGACCGGCTGTTTGAGGAGTTCAGCCAAATGGGTAGCTATTGGTTTGAGGCGGAGTGATTCGACAACAGTGTTTTTGGGTCGGCCCAGATGCGACATCAACACGACTGAGGCACCATGGTCAACGAGGTACTGAATGGTTGGTACCGCTGAACGGATACGCGTATCATCCCCGATGACACCATGTTCGATGGGAACATTGAAATCAACGCGGACCACTGCACGCTTACCCGGCCACTGGATATCACGAATAGATTTTTTGTTCATCACACGCTCCAACACGATGGTTTGTCGCAAGTATACCCGATATCTGCATGGTATGATAATCATACACTTCTACGGATGAGAGAGACGTATGACACACCAATTTCGCCTCTACCACGATACATTCGTCACCGATATCCAAGCACAGGTACGACTTTACGCTCACCCCTCGGGTGCGACGTTGGTGTCGGTCAGCAACGACGACGAAAACAAAAGCTTTGGGGTAGCACTACGCACCATGCCAGCGAGTTCAAACGGAGTTGCCCACATTCTCGAGCATTCTGTCCTGTGCGGATCGAAACGATATCCGGTGAAGAGTCCGTTCAACGAACTCTTAAAGGGTTCGGTCAACACCTTCTTGAATGCAATGACCTACCCAGACAAAACCGTGTACCCGGTTGCCAGCACCAATTTGAAGGATTTGTATAACCTTGTCTCGGTATACATGGATGCAGTGTTTCATCCATTGATTAGCGAGGATACGCTCCGTCAAGAAGGCTGGCGGTATGAATTCGACGAAAACGGTGCACTGACATACAAAGGCATCGTCTATAACGAAATGAAAGGTGCCTCGGCGACCGCAGATCGTATTGCTGGGCGCGCATTGATGAAGGAATTGATGCCCGATACGATCTATGCACACGACTCGGGCGGGTACCCCAGAGATATCCCTTCGCTGAGCTACCACGAGTTTGTTGCCTTTCACCAAACATACTATCACCCGAGCAATGCACTCATTTTTTGGTATGGTGATGATGCCGAAGAACCACGACTCGAAACACTCGAACCCTTCTTAGCGACATTTAGCGCGCAAGCAGCACCACCGCCACTCGCCACACAACCTGCGTGGAACGAACCGCGGACGGCGCACTACACATACCCTGCCACAGCCGAAGAACAACGACACGTGGTAACGATGGCGTGGTTGGCACAACAACACCTCAGCCCCGTCGACGAACTCGAAATCATGATTATTGATGATGCACTGTTAGGTGACGCGGCATCACCACTCCGCAAAATTCTGCTTGACAGTGGTTTGGGCGAAAACATCTCGGGTGGCGGGTTCGGCAGCGGGTTGCAGCCGTATTTTGCCCTCGGGCTCAAAGGAGTGTTGCCGCAGCATGTTGATGCAGTGGCACCGATGGTGTTGGCTGCAATCGAAACAGTCTGTCAACAGGGTGTTGAACCCGAGCAACTCGCCGCGTCACTCAATACATTCGAGTTCCGCGCACGCGAAAACAATACAGGTGGTTTTCCACGTGGGCTTTCGCTGATGCTCAACATCACAGAACCCTGGTTGTACGGCACCGACATGTTGGCAGTCCTCAACTACGAACAGCCGTTGGCAGAGGTCCGTAAACGCCTCGAGGACCCGAGTCGAACCGCCACCATTCTGCGTTCTATGGTCCTCGACAATCTACACCGTGTGACACTCACGGTGTCACCGGATGCTGAATTGAACGCAAACCTCGACGCAGCCGAAGCAGCGGAACTCCTATCAGTTGAACGCAATCTTGATGAGGCGGGTCGCGCAGAGATCCGTCGTGCTGCGGAACGGCTCGAACGGTGGCAAGAGACACCAGACGCCCCCGAAGCACTTGCCACGGTGCCACGACTCGGCCGTGCCGATATAGATCCTGATGTCAAGCACACTCCCCTCGACCTACATCAACTCCACGGCGTACCCATTTCGCATGCA
>CAIZHO010000449.1 GCA_903932805.1 uncultured Roseiflexaceae bacterium
CCATACCGACGAGTCTGCCTACCGCACCCAGCGTCGTGTCCGCTCCACTGACCCCAGATGCAGAAGAGCCAGCCACCCCTCCGAGCATCAAACCATCGCTGTGGAGCACCCCGTTGCCGGGGATGTCATCTATCTCGAACCCCATCCCAGTGACCCGTACCACATCGGTGAGCGCTCCCATCCCGGTACAGCCCATTCCCGAGCAACCCCTGATCCCCCCGGTACCGAGCAGTGTTCCCCTCGCGGTGCCGCTGGCCGCCGTACCCGACCAAAGCCTGCTCTTTGGGCAGACCAATCCGACACCCGAACAAGCCCCTGCACCGCTACCTGTCGAACAGCCCCCAGTACGCTCGCAAGAGACACAGGCGCTCGACACGCAAGCAATTGCCGCTGCGGTGGCAAACAGCGCATCATATGTAACCGACACACTCGATGTCGTTGACGATAATTTACCGGCCGCACCCGCGGTCCCACGCTCACTATGGAGCACTCCGCTCCGGACCAACGAGGCAACACGCGTCCCGGTTGAAGCGGGCGACCCCAACGCAATCCCTCTGCCCTATGACCCGTATCGCCAGCCGCAACCAACACCTGATACGACGGCCTCGGCCTCGACTCCTGCACAATCCCCGCCAATACCAGAGCCGATCGTCGAGCCGAACGCCCCACCTACTACCGCATCGCGGTCATTGTGGAGCAGCCCGCTCCAAGCCGGCGAGGCAACACGCGTCCCCAAAGAAGCCGGCAGCGACCCTGCTGCCAGCCCGCGCACCCAGTACCTCGCACCACTCGATGACAACTTACCGCCTGCGGTACCACCTCCCACACCTGTTGACAGCGGCATGGCCGGTGGTTCAATGTGGAGCACGCCGCTCCAGGCGGGTGAAGCAACTCGGGTGCCGGTCGAATCCGGGAGCGGGACCACCCGCCCCTTTGGCCGTGGTGCAGACGCAATCCCCATCATGACGGGGCGCCCAGACCCAACCGCTCCACCGCGCCCGACCGATGCGCCTGATGGCACATCCACCCCCGTTGTGCGCGGACCTATTGTCATCCGTACTGCTCCCACGTTCGCCTGTGGCGCACAGCATATGGTGGCAGTGCGCGGCGACGGGACCGTCTGGTCGCACAGCGAACCAGCCATTACCGCCCTACAGGTGCCATCAGGCCTCGCGGGGGTTATTGCCGTTGCCGCAGGCCAACAACACACGCTCGCATTGCGATACGACGGCACGGTGGTCGCCTGGGGGATGAACGGTTCGGGCCAAACCAATGTGCCCGCTGGCCTCAACAATGTGGTTGCCATAGCGGCAGGCGGTGCGTTTTCGTTGGCGCTCCAGCGTGATGGGCACATCGTTGCCTGGGGCGACGACCAGTCGTTGCAGTGCCAAGTTCCCCCCAGCCTGGGCACCGTCACACAGATCGCAGCAGGCACCACGCACGCGATGGCGCTGTGTGCCGATGGAACGGTCACCGAGTGGGGGCAGCTCGATCGTGATGCCCTGCTCGACGCCCGTGGGGTCAGTGGCGTGGCAGCGATTGCTGCCCACGACGGAGTGAGCATCGCGTTGACCTCACAAGGCGAGGTCTTGTGCTGGGGCAAAAACGCCGGAGCGACCCGCGCAGCAGTGCGCCAGCTGCCCCCCATCTGTCATATCGCAGCCGGCAAACAGACAATTGTTGCCGTTGATACCGTCGGGACCATCCACGTTGTATCGCCCCACGCAGCTACCCCTGGGTTCCGTGCGGACGCTCCCGCAGTCGTGGGAGCAACAGACAGTGCAGTAGTCGTCTGTGCCGATGACAGCGTGACGCTGGTCGGTCCAAACACAACCCGGAGCGTGGCGTTCCAGAGTGCGCATGTCCTGCGCATCGGTGCAGGCATACGCGGCACCACCGATCGCGGACTCGCCTTGCAGCAATTGGCACAGCGCGCCACCCCGAGTATCGCGGCCGGGTATGAACACACCGTGGGAATCACTGCCGATGGGCAGACACTCAGCTGGGGCGACAATACCTACGGCCAACGGGCTGCACCAGCCCAGCCGTTGATGGCGGTGGCAGCCGGTGGGTGGCATGCGCTTGGCTATGACGCCGACGGGCGCATCCACGCATGGGGACGCAGCAATCATGGTCAGACGGTTTTTGCGACGGTGAGCAAGTTCCGCGCAGTCGGTGTGGCTGCGGGCATGGTGCATTCGCTGGCAGTCGGCGACGAAGGGCGGATCTTGGCGTGGGGCAACAACGACGAAGGCCAATGCTCGGTCCCCGATGTACGCGTACCGGGGCTCGCCGTTGCCGCGGGGATGCGCCACTCGGTGGTCCTGCTGGCCGACGGTAGCGTGCGTGCCTGGGGCAATAATAGCGCGAGTCAGACCGTCGTCCCTGCGACCTTGACCGATGTCATCGCCGTTGCTGCCGGCGGCCAGTCGTCGGCTGCCCTCAAAAGCGACGGCTCTGTCGTCGTGTGGGGTGAGCTCGCCGTCCGCGCACAAAACGTTGCACACCTGCGCGATGTCGTGGCCATCAGCCTCGGCGGCGAGCATGGCGTGGTCCTCCGCGCCAACGGCCAACTCGAGTTCTTTGGCAATGACGACTACGGCCAGTGCACCCTTCCTCGTAACCTCCCGCGCATTATTGCCGTCGCCTGCGGCACCCTGCATACCGTCGTCGTCGCCGAATCGGGCCAGATGTATGCCTGGGGACGGGACTCGTACCAGCAGACGCATGTGCCGGATGGGGTGCTGTTTCGGAGGTGACCTGCACAAAAATCCCGGCGCCGTAGCGCCGGGACTCTTTCCCAAATTACTCACTACTCACTACTCACTACTCACTACTCACTACTCCGTCGCATTCACCGTGACCACCGCCTGGGTGGCGTCGTCTTTGTCGGCCATGCTGACGACGATGTACGCCGTCTGTGCAATGGTGAACTTCAACGCGATCTGCTGAATCCGTTCTGTCTTGACCGTGTCGGTATACAGAATGGTGCAGCCGTCCCCCGCACCGGTCGCCACAGACCCGTCGCCGGCCTCGTTCGGTCCCCAGAAGATGCTCGTGGTGCACGATTCTGGCCCGGCGACATACGCCACGGCATAATTGACCGTTGTCGAATTATTGCGCAAGTTGATGTTGACGGTCGCACCATCTGCGGTATCGGCTAGTGTCGTGTTAATGATGTCTGTTGATAATTTCAGTTCACCATTGTCGGATCCGAATCCAATCGTACAATTTTCTTCTTGCAAACCGGTATTTTTGCAATTTGCGCCGGCGATTGGCTGTACGCTCGAGCCGTTTACCGATGCGGTACACGCACTCAACATCAC
>CAIZHO010000450.1 GCA_903932805.1 uncultured Roseiflexaceae bacterium
CGGTTACGCATGGCCCGCGTTGAATGCCGGAATCTGCCCCAAGACCGCAGCAGGGAATCCAGATGCAACTACCTTCAGTGCGACGCTGAGCAGCATACCAGCAGGTATCACAAAGCGTGCCATCGGTGATTCGTTTGCAAACTCTGATCCTGATGCAATCGGCGAAATCATCGCGCAGACGAGTGCGCTGTGTGCTGCCATCCCGAATGACGGGTGGTGTCAAACCGTCAGCATGTTCCAAAACAGCACAGCCGCCGGGACGTCGTTGATCGATGGACTTTCCAATGAACTTACGCAGCAGCAAATCGCGAACGTCGGACCAAATTCAACGGTTGCCTATACCCTGAGATTACAGAACAACACGAGTGTTGCAACCAAACCATTGTTTGCCCTTGTGCAGACGTATGGTGGTATATGGTTGACGGATCCGAATTCTGCAGCAACGCAGCCAATAAGTGTTGTGAACGGCGGTATCTACGAATACCATGCAGTGCCTGGAAGCGGCAAACGCGACTATGTGGTGCTTGCCATACAGTCTATACCCGCACGTACCACTCGGACGTTTGTCATTAACACTTTGATTGATCCGAACAAAGTACAACCGAGTAGCGTCGACCGCGAACTCACTAAGAATTTCGCCAAAATCGAAATTCGCCTGACCGATAGCGGATCGGCTACCGGGATTACGAACAGTCGCACCCTCGAATGGCTGAATGCAGCGGTCAGAGTCGATAGTTCGGCTCCGATTGAAGTCATTCCGGTTGCGGAACAAAGCACGCGGAACAGTGGAACCACCGTGACTTCGCTGAGCGGCAAGAGTAGTGACGATTCTGCGTCACAAGTGCAGGTCCAGCACTCGTCGGTAGATGTCCGGATTGTCTATGCCAGCGATTATTTGAGCGGGTATGTTGTGCCAAGTTCAACCCCACTCGGAGGGACGCTCCAGAATTGTGGAGCTGTCGTCGTAGGACAATGGAACTGTCGATTTGTCAGCCCTGCACCCAAAGAAATGATTGCGTATCGGGTCCGTGGTATCGATCGCTATAACCAAGTCGGTACGTGGAGCTCCTGGTTCTATGTCATTCCGAATTACCTTGCACCAAGTTTTACGTTCGATACTGCGACGCAAAATATGGTGAGTGCGGGACTCTACAGCGCTGCTTCGCAATTCTCGGGGACGCTGGGGGACCAGGATTCTGGTGCACTGCTGCAAATCTGTAACCAAACAAACAGAACATGCAGTACAGCCGCACCGAGTGGTAATCCCGCCACCGTAACAGTCAATGCAGTCGAGAACACTACCAGTACCTTGGTTGATGCGCAACCATGTTCGACACTAGACTTGGCGGAGTACACCAGTATTCCTCTGGATAGTCAGGCCGCTTACAACATGCGGGTGAGCACGTTGACGGTGGATGTAACTGCCACCTCGAGCCGTACAGATCAGTTGAACATGATGCTCTTGTCCCCGTCTGGCATCATTGTTCCATTACTGTCCTCGGCACGCAGTCAGATGAATAACTTGCGCGTACGGTTTTCGGATAATGCATCCAAGGGGACGACAGAGTTGCCGAGCACAACGCTCATCAACGGGCCGCTTACCGCAACAAGACCTGATCGGGCACTCAGTGCGATGAACGGGGAGTCGGTTGCCGGTATATGGACACTCTTGGCGTGCGATCGTGTAGCAGATCATAGCAACAGTACGATAACTTCAGTCAAGCTCAATTTCACCAGCGTGACACAAAACCCGATGTCGGGCGCCAACTGGCAGATATATGCAGAAGGTTTGAGCAATATCGACAACGAACGGCACGAGTTCATTGCCTACGCACAAGACCCAGGTGGCTTGCGCTCTCCGTACCGTACCTTCTTCCTCAATGTCGATACGGTGGCACCATCGCTTGTGGTCAACCAGCTCGCCACACAGATACTCCCCGGACAAAACACGCTAGTGTTCGATGGCACCGTGGCGGATGGCTCGCTCATCACCAGCATGCGTGCAGACATCTATTCTCGTACCTCCCTCATCAAGAGTGTGACGATTGTCCCGAGTGTGACGCCGATCCCCGAGGCCGGACGCTTGCGCTTTATGTACGGTAG
>CAIZHO010000451.1 GCA_903932805.1 uncultured Roseiflexaceae bacterium
CACCTCGCCGCACGCATCGGGGCGACGATGCTCGACCCTCACATTGCGTATTTGACCCACCCCGATGCGCTGTTCACCCCATTTGCACGGTGCTGGCGGATTGTCACGACGGTGCCATTCAGCGAACGCCATCTACGCGAAATCCTGCGGGCTCACGGCGCAGGTGCAGTCACCGTCAAAAAGCGTGGCTCGCCAATCGACACCGATGCCCTCGCGAAACGGTTGTCGCAACCACATGGTGTGCCAATGGTGGTAGTATTGACGCGCGTCGCTGGCGCCCACACAGCAATCGTCTGTATCGGACCCATCGACCCGAAGGAGCCCTCCAATGGCCATGAAGCAACCGAATGAATTGACCGCGACGCAACGACGCCATGGCATGATCGTCATGATTGTCAATTCGTTCATGATGTGGGGCGGCTTTTTCATGGTGGTACCGCTCATCTCGATCCACTATGTCGAGGCGCTCGGGTGGACCACCGCCAGCATCGGCATTGTATTGGGCGTGCGCCAACTTTTTCAGCAGGGCTTCACCGTCGTCGGCGGCATGCTGGCAGATCGCTTTGGTGCGCGTCTCTTGATCCTCTGCGGGTTAATTGTCCGCTTTGTGGGGTTTTCGGCGATGGCCTGGGCAGATTCGTTCCCGCTGTTGCTTGGCAGTGCGATTTTTGCGGCTTTGGGCGGTTCGATGTTCGATTCGCCCAGCTCGGCGACGATTGCGGCGCTGACCACCACCGAAGACCGCGCACGCTATTTTTCGATCCTTGGCGTCGTACGCAATCTCGGGATGGCCGTCGGCCCACTCATCGGGACGGCGCTGCTGATATACGATTTCGGCATCGTCGCCATTGCTGCCGGGTCGTGTTATCTGATCGCCTGGGTAGTAACCTTTCGGATGCTCCCCGATGTGGCAGTTGCAACCACCCAGGGCAACCTGACTTATGGCATCCGCTTGGCACTGCGTGACAAGCGCTTCATGCTCTACAACACTTTGCTGCTCGGCTATTGGTTCCTGTGGACGCAGATTACCCTCGCCATCCCGCTCCGGGCAGTCGCCCTCGCCGGTACCGACAGCGCGGTGAGTTGGGTGTATAGCGTCAACGCCGTCATGAGCATCGGGTTGCAGTATCCGTTGATGCGTTTTGCCGACAAACGGTTTGCGCCGGCAGTCACGCTCCTGCTGGGTATTGGCCTGCTGACGACGAGTTTGGGGCTGATCGGTGCGGCAGACAACATTTGGTTTTTGTTAGGATGTGTCGCGATGTATTCGTTGGGAGGGTTATTTGCGTCGCCGAGTCAACAAACGGTCGCAGCTAATCTCGCTGACAACTCAGCGCTGGGGTCGTATTTCGGCGTCGCGGGGTTGGCGATAGCGCTCGGCGGTGGGATGGGCAGCTTCAGCGGTGGTACCCTCTACGGCTGGGGGCAAGCAATCCAATATCCCGCTGCCCCATGGTTGGTCTTTGCCGGAGTAGGCACAATCACCGCGTTGCTGTTGTACTTTTTCTTCCGCTCCCATGACCTGCTGCGGCGCGTCACACCGGTGCGTCACAGCTGATGTTTAGCCCGCACATCGATCAACTGACCATCTCCTATGCCGACGTCGCACAGCACGGTGCGCTCATCGAATTCGTGCGGCGCTCGCGTTTTCGGCTCATCCAGTTTGGGCTGAGCACGTTGTCGTTGCCCCTCGATCAATACCACATCAGCGTCGCCTGGCATGGTGAACGCCCGGTGGCGCTCTTGCTGGCCACCCCGGCCGCCAATCAAACGGCGTGGGTACGGGCCTGTGCGCTCGACGGCATTTCGATTGCCTATCATACCGAGTTAATCGGGTTGTTGGCGTCGACGCTCATCTATCACGCCCCGTGTCGTGCGTTGTTTTATAGTAGCGACCACTACGACAACTGGTTGAGTGACATTTTGCGCGGGGTGGGATTTGTGGCCCACAACACCATCATCGCGCTCGAAACACACTCCTATCAGTCACTCCCCCATGCAACGCCGGCCACATTGGCACCGCTGGGATTGGCCGAGTTTGTTGATATCCAACGCATTGATGCCTTGGCGTTCGACCCCGAATGGCAGAAAACCAGCCACGATGTGCGCGAGCTCACCAGCGGCGACGGCCTGAGCCTCATCGGCGTGGTCGACAACCTGCCCGTCGCCTATGCCATCGCCAATTGGCACGACAACCATACGACGTTCCACCTCGTGCGCATCGCCGTTTTGCCCGCTTACCAGGGTCGCCGAATCGCCAGCCAACTGCTCAATGCCGTGCTCGAACACGGCTTTGTCCAGGGTGCATCCCGCGTCACCCTCAACACGCAACGCAACAACTACGCGGCGTTGGCCCTCTACACACGGGCGGGATTCACCGCGACGGGTGAACAGTACGATGTCATCCGTGCACAATCGCACGGAGTGGCGGAGTGACGTTTGGTATACTACCCATATCAAGCCTGTCAGATGCACCCCAGATACAGAGGAGCGCAGATGTCCATCATCCCCGAAGAGCTTTTGACGCGTGGCGTCGCCGAAATCATCGTCGAGTCCGAACTCCGTGCCAAGCTCAACGCCGGCAAAAAACTCCGCCTCAAGCAGGGCTTTGACCCGAGCCGCCCCGATATGCACATCGGCCACGCCGTCGGTCTGCGCAAACTCAAAAAGTTCCAAGAACTCGGTCACACCATCGTGCTCATCGTCGGCGACTGGACCGCCCAAATCGGCGACCCCAGCGGCCGCGACGTGACCCGCCCGCGCTTGACTGCCGAAAAAGTCCGTGAAAACGCGCTGACCTACATGGAGCAGTTCTTCCGCGTCATTGATCGCGACAAAACCGAGGTCCGCTGGCAATCCGAGTGGTTCGGCACCTTTAAACTCGAAAACGCCCTCGACCTGGCCGGCCGCTTCACCCTGGCACATATGTTGTCGCACGACACCTTCCGCAAACGCTACGAGGCAGGTGCACCCTTGACCATCCTCGAGTTGATGTACCCCATGCTCCAGGGATATGACTCGGTGGCCATCAAAGCCGACGTCGAATTCGGCGGTACCGACCAAAAGTTCAACAACCTGGCCGGCCGTGAGCTCCAATCGCAGATGGGTTTGCAACCGCAGGACGTCTTTTTGTTGCCCCTCATCCCCGGCACCGACGGCCGCAAGATGGGCAAGTCGTTCGACAACACCGTCGACATCCTGCTCTCGCCCGAAGACATGTTCGGCAAAGTGATGTCCATGGCCGACGACGTGATGCCCCTCTACTTCGAGGTCCTCACCGACGTGCCGATGGCCGACATCACCGAGTTCCGTCATATCCTCAGCACCGGCCAGGGCAATCCGATGGACATCAAGAAACTCCTGGCCGGCCACGTCGTCACCCAGTTCATCTCGGCAGACGCTGCCATCCGCGGCCGCGAGTCGTTCGAACGCCAGTTCCAACGCCGCGAGGTCCCCGACGAGATGCCCGAGTACGCCATCAGTCAGCCCACCGCGATCCTCGATGTGCTGGTGGCCAGCAATCTGGCTTCCTCCAAAAGCGAAGCTCGTCGACTCGTCGATGGTGGCGGCGTCAAAGTCAATGGCGAAAAGGTCGCTGGCTATGACACCCTCGTAACACCCGTCGCCGTCATCCAA
>CAIZHO010000452.1 GCA_903932805.1 uncultured Roseiflexaceae bacterium
GCATTGGTTGCTGCGCTCGCATCCGCGTTTGCTGCGTTCTTTTATGTGCGCACATTACTGACGATGTTCTCGGGATCCTCTGATGCACCGCGTGCAATAACCAGCACCCGCTCTGCGTTTGCGCTCCTGATAGTCGCAGTCGGTATTATCGCGGTCGGCATCATGCCTTGGAGCATCTCTGCAATCGCACTCGCTGGCAGCTAAGTACCATACCGCGCCCTCCTGCGTATGCAGGGGGGCGTTTTTTGTTCCACACGTCGAGGAAAGTGAAGACTCGGTGGTGCATTGTAGACCACCATCCGCAACTCATCCTACAGCACGTGTGCGACGAGATCCACTGCCGTGATGTACCCAGGTTCCCGTCCGGGTTCACCTCGTCCTTCAGCGGCGGACGGGCAGTACGTCCGTGTGTTCCGTGGTCGGCCGCCCCAGGCCGAGATTCACCATCCGCTCCACGGCGGGCCCTGCCCGCCCATCTCGCCAGGTGCTGATACGCCACCGTGTCGACGAGTACTGCGCTGTTTCACTCATCTCTCCGCTCCACTCAGGGAACACCACCGAACTCTTGCGCACGGACACGCCTCACACGCGTATTGTGTCGTAATGTCAACAAAAAAACCGCCCTGACACCTGCGTGTCGGGGCGGTTCTGGAGTGAACAGTGTGTTTACTTGGTGCCGTGCACGATATACACGTAGGTACCAGTCCCACCAAACTTGGTCAAATCGATTGCTCCAATAATCAGCGCTTGATTGCCTTGTTCATACCCTGACAGCATAAAGCCATCAGCGTTCAGCCCAGGTGTCCGCTTGCGAAAGAGCCAACCGCTCACCCCTAACTGTTTGTTGTAATACTCGTCGACCGCTTTCAGGTCGGCAGAGCTGGTGTATGCCTCTTCAACGATAGATTCAGGCAGTACCATCCCCAGCTCGAGTCCTGCGCGGGCTTCGGTCTTCCACCCAGCAATGATGGCATCCAGGGGTGCATTGGCGGCTGCAGGACTATCGTTTTTGGCGAGTGCTGTCGGGACGGTTGCAGTACCCCCTCCACAGGCAACCAAGAGGGCAAGCGCACAGACGACCAATAGCACACGACGCACTGATTTCATGGTGATTCCTTCTACGACTGACATACATCGTATTATACCCGACCACTACCGGTCGGCGGTGATGCGCAACGAGACAACCCCGTCACGACTATTGGCTTCTGCAAAGAGCGTTACGATCAAGATTTGTGTGCCATTCCGATAGGTACGCAAAATCCGATTATCACGCGGAGGCAGCGGTGGATCGATACTCCAATCATTTGCACGGGCTGCGTCGTCATAACTCTGTGCGACGTCGGCAATCGGCCGTGGGATCCGTACAAACGTTGTCTCATCGGTGACTCGGTACCCTTTGGCGCGCAACATGGCGTGTAAATTGTTGTCATATGCGGCCATCACCTCGGGCAGACTCGATGTGTTCGATACCTTGTATGGGATTGCATCGACGGGGTCAGGCACACTCTTGTCGTCCTGGGTGACAGCGCAACCCACAACAACAAAACATGTTAGTATCAGCAACAAGACACGTCGCATCACGACCTCGCACAAGGAACAGTATGAACACTATAGACATTATCACCGACGGCGCTTGTTCCGGCAACCCGGGGCGTGGCGGCTGGGCGACCATCATTTTGTACAACGGAAGCGTCACCGAACACAGCGGCAGTGCTGACGACACGACCAATAACCGCATGGAACTGACTGCCGCCCTCGTCGGGCTCCAACACACACCACGAGACCACACCATACATTTGCACACTGACAGCCAATATCTGATCAACGGGATAACCAAGTGGGTCAAGGGGTGGCAAAAAAACGGTTGGAAGACCCGTACCGGTGACCCGGTCGAAAACAAAGATCTGTGGGAAGCACTCATCGCACACACCCACACCAACGTGCATTGGCACCATGTCAAAGGTCATGCCGGACACGTCCACAACGAACGCGCAAACACCCTTGCACAGCTCCAGGCGGGATCTCGTGGCGCAGGCGCTGCCACTCGGTCAATCCCCCGGCCCGCACCGAGCAGACCACTCCCCACGGGGACTGCGTTACCTGCAGGCACGCGGTTCCCCTGTTATATCAGCGTGGTCAATGGAGTCGTAGAACGCCATGTAACCTGGGACGACTGCAAAGCAGCCACCCATGGGGTGTCTGGCGCACGATTCAAAAAGGTCGCCTCTCTGGCCGAGCTCCAGGCGCAACTACAGAGCTGGGGTGTCAGCGCGGGGTCGTGACCTTTTCGAGGCGTGCAAAACTCGCAATCAATCGTTTTTCGCCGGCTGCCGGGTCTGCAAACCGGACAACGACCTCTACATCATCATCGACTGACTTGGCGCTCAAGACAACACCTTCACCGAAGCGTTGGTGGCGTACCATATCGCCTACCGCATACTGCACTGCAACAGTGGTTGGTTTGAGCGCTGCGGCGGTGCCCCAGCCCTGAAATGCTGGATTGCTCCGACCTTGCCCCACAGATGGATTGACTGTTCCCAGGTTGGTCGTATGGGCAAGCAATCCCTTGGGGATATCCGCCAAAAACCGTGATGAGATCGTCTGGTCATACCGACCAAAGTTCATGCGGCGAAGCACCCGCGACAGTGCCAAGCGCTTGCGTGCACGCGTCACCCCGACATACAAAATCCGGCGCTCTTCTTCGATCTGCACGGGATCATTGTGCGTGCGGCTGTGGGGTATGAGCTCGTCTTCGAGGCCAACCAAAAAGACATTATCGTATTCGAGCCCTTTCGCTTGATGCAACGTGATGCAGACCACATGATTGTCCACAGCAGCCAATCGGTCGACATCTGCGACCAACGCCACCTCCTCGAGGAAGCGGGCGAGTTGCTCTTCCACCGGGAGCTCAGCATATTCGCCGGCGACACGGCGCAACTCATTGACATTCTCGACGCGCGATTCGGCGTCTACACCGCCGTGTTCATTCACGAGTCCCGCAACGAATTGTGATTCACGCAGCATTTCGTCGTATGCATCGAGCAACGTCAGGCTGGGGGCACGTTTGACCAACCCATACAACCGTGCACCAAATGAAATCATACGCTGACGCGCTGCACCACGTAGGGCAGGGACCGCACTCGAATCAGCGGCAGCATCGGTGAGTGCTTGGTACAGTGAAACGCCGTGGTTACTGGCCCATTCACTCAGATGGGCGATACTGCCCGCGCCGATCCCCTGGGCAGGGAACTCGATGGCACGCACGAGGGATATGTCATCGTTCGGATTGCTCAACAACCGGAGCCATGCAAGTACATCTTTGATTTCACGCCGCTCATAGAATCGCATCCCACCGATGACCACATAGGGGATACGGCGCCGACTGAGGGCTTCTTCGAACGCCCGACTTTGTGCATTGGTACGATACATGATGGCACAATCGGCGTAGCGCGCTGCCCCCTTTTTGACGAGTGCTTCTATGGCATCACAGACTCGCTGCGACTCTTCGTTTTGGTCGCTACACTCACGCCAACTCACTGGCTCTCCACCGGGGGTTTGGCCACGCAACAGTTTGCGGTGGACACGCTTGGGAGCGGCATCGATGAGCACCTGTGCGACATCAAGAATTGTCTGCGTGCTCCGGTAGTTTTCGGCCAAAATGATGACATGTGCACCGACAAAATCCGATTCGAACCGGCGGATATTGCGCACATCTGCACCGCGCCAGCCATAGATCGACTGGTCATCGTCACCCACCACAAATATGTTGCCGGACCCCCGCGCAAGCGCCTTGATCATCTCGTATTGGGCACGATTCGTATCTTGGTATTCGTCGACCAAAATATACCGATAACGGCGATGATAGCGGTTCAGCATCGGCGTTTTGAACAACTCAAGCGTCAACAATAACAAATCATCGAAATCGACCGCTGCTGCTACAGTAAGCAATTCACTATAGCGGGTGTATGCGGCAGCATACATCCGACCTTCGGGGCTACGGCTTGCGGCTGTGTATGCAGCAGCATCGAGGAGTTCGTTTTTGGCGCTCGAAATCGCGCTTGCAATGGCCCGCGGCGTGAACGGTTTGTCGGGCAATTTGAGTTCTTTGCTGACCCGCTTGATCAGTCGCTGCTGGTCGTCATCGTCATAAATCAGCCACCCGTCTGCCAAACCGATGGCGCGGCCGTCGCGACGGAGCCAACGGGCAGCCAGGCTATGGAAGGTTCCAATATCGACTTTAGTGGCGACGTCGACTCCGACGAGATGGTGCATCCGCTCGCGCATTTCGCGCGCCGCCTTGTTGGTAAAGGTGACCGCAAGAATCTCGCTCGCGGCAATCCCTTGTTGGAGCAGGTATGCAATCCGATGCGTCAGGACCCGTGTTTTGCCTGATCCGGGACCCGCCAGCGTCAAGACTGGGCCAGATATTGTCGTTACCGCTAATCGTTGTGCATCGTTGAGTCCAGCCAGCAGATCCTGCATCGTCAAACCTTTTCGTTGCTCACCAGAAATAGAAAAAAGGGGGAGACGACAGTTGCGTCTCCCCCACAGAATACCAGAAGATTTAGGAGCAACGAAAGATGAAACCGATGCGGCCGAGGACGACTTGTGCACCGTCAGGGAGTTGTGTGGGAACGCCCGGATCAATACGTACACCATTCACACGCGTGTGATTGGTTGATTGCAAATCGGTAATCATCCACTGACCTTCGAGGATGGTCAAACGCACATGACGGCGGCTTACTCCACCGCTTTCGGCGCCGTATGGAGTCATATCGACCTCGGGATGTACGCCACTGATGGGATCATCACGACCAATGATTATCTCGCGCCGCCCGCTCGGGAGCGTCAACACTGTGCCAGACTCGAGCTGCAAGCGCGCTGTCGGAGCGACCGGGTTCACGACTTGCCCGACGGGACGTTCGGTGATGGTGGGTGCATCAGGTGCGCTCATAGGGGCGAGCGGGCCGGAGTTCACTGCCATCGCAAGGATATCAGCGGGGACCGAAGGAGCTTCAGGAGTTGGCTCGATGACGGGAACCGACGACAGAGGTGGTGCAGGAGGTACAGGCGGTACGGGCGAAGCGACTGCATCTGCCGGCATCGCTACCACACGGGCGGGAACAGGCGCTGGCGCTACTACTGGCGGCACCGGCACAAAATCAGGGTTTTGGACGCGTGGTGGGACTACTTCGACGCCAAATGCTGTCAATTCGGCATGGATGTTTGCCACACTCGCGCGTGCATCCGTAATCCCCTGCACCACTGCTCGCGGGGTGGCTGAACCGAATGTGCGTTGAATCTGCTCGAACTGTTCGATGATTTCAACCTGGCGCGCCATGTCTTTGGTGAGTCGTTCGATAAGCAAAGGATCGATCTCGGGTGGCATTGGCAGTGCTGCGAGGTCCGCACGCAGACCGACAAGCATCTGTTCAGCTTCGGTTATGCCGATCAGCACTGCTTGCGGGGTCACTTCACGGAATGTGTTCCGCATCGCATCAAGCTGATTGATGATATCTTGTTGACGTTGTATCTCTTGTTCGAGGTACGTGCGTTGCTGTTTGAGTGCTTGGATATCAATGGCACTCGGCGTTGCAGTTGCGCTGATTTCGACCACCTCATACACTGCCTCGACCGCACCATGCGACGCCGCAGGTGCATCGTGCATCGGCGCTTCAACGGGTGTCGACGCCAATTCTTGAGGAGGGTCATTCTCGTTGTTCTGTGGTAACACCACACCCGCTTGCAGGTCAGCATCGATGGGATTTGCGGCATCGTCAGGTGTGTCTGACTCAATGGTGTATTGCAGCGGGCCAGACATATTCGAGGGTGTCGGTGCATGAAACGCATTCATGTCGAGTGCCGTGTCAGCAAACCCACCCGTAGGCAGGTCCGACACGCGTAATTCGCTGCTTATCCCTGTTGCTTCGATATTTGTGGCGATTGGTGCTCCGCACTGCTCACACGAACGTTCTCCAGGAAGTATGACTGCGCTGCACTGTTTACAGGTGAGTGCACTCAATCCGTGAGCATCTGCATTGGCTACCACATTCATTGATGCGTCGAGTCGCGCACCGCATGATTCGCAATAGCGCACATCAAGTTTATTGATTACCCCGCACATTTGACATTTCATACTCCCACCTCTCGCACTATGGGCTATAGGTCACATTTGACAAGAATGACACTGATGTTATCATCACCGCCCGCAGCATTCGCACCATCCACCAGCAAGTCGGCTGTGTTCTTGAGTCCGTTGCGATTACGCATTGTCGCAACAATATCATGATCACGAACCATCTCCCACAGGCCATCACTACAAAGGACCAACACATCATTCGGACGCATGCGTTCGATGTAGATGTCGACTTCAGCGAGTTGCGACACACCAAGGGAACGCAGCACGCCGTTCCGTTGTGGGTGTGTGTAGATTTCATCTTCGGCAATGTGTTCGAGTTCGACCAGCTTCATAACCAAAGAATGGTCATTTGTCACACGCCGTATCTGATCATCACGATAGATGTACGTCCGACTATCACCGATATTGGCGATATAGGCTACATCCCCCAATACCAGCGCCATGGTCATGGTGGTTCCCATATCATTGCCCAGGCGCTTCGCTTCGATCATGATTTGCGTGTTTGCGTGTTGGATTGCGTCGTCGATACACTGCACAACGCCAGCAACATCACTCGCAAAGAGTGGATTGCTGATGTGGGTCATGTTTGCAGCAAAAATATGCTCATAGATGGATTGCACCGCAGTTGCTGATGCGACTTCACCGGCTGCATGACCACCCATACCATCGGCAACAATGTACAAGCCTACTTGGTAGGTATTCGAATCACGATACCAGGTCGTTGCTGTGGTGAGGATTGTATCTTCGTTGCCACTGCGGCGCCGACCGACGTCGGTTTTTGCAGCATATGATTGTACAAGACTGCGACGCGTCTCGAACGGGGCAACGGCACGTTCGACTGCTGCAACAGCATCGCTGAGGGTCAATATCAATTCACTGCGCACATCGGCAAGGATCGTCAAAAGCGGATTGACATCAGCATCTGCGATATCAAATCGACGGGTAATGCGGGGGATTTCGACAAACGTGGCGAGTACTTCTGCGGTTTCGCGCACAATGTCGTATTCATTTACGGTCAACATGGTCAAAAACGGAGCCGCTCCCAGCGCGACACTCCCGTCACTCTGGAGAAAAATGTCCCCTGGCTGTATTTTGCCTAACTGATAGCCAGCAGCAAACAGCTGCTCGACACCAGTGAACAACGCACGTGCCAACAAAAGTGCATCGTGTGCAGACAACGGCATGACCGGTGAACCTTCTGGTGTACGGGCAAGCACCACGGTTCCTTCCGGCACTTCGAAAGATTCGTACAAGACGGGGAGGCGGAGCAAATCTTGGGTGATTGCTGGGTTGCGATGGACATCCAGGAGCATACCCGCAGCCATACTTGGCAACATTTCTCCACGGTATCGGCGTGGGGTAAAGCGGGCACCACACGAACCACAGTACTCATCCCCTGCAGCCCCAAATCGGCTATCACAAAACCAGCAACGTCGCCATGGCTCTTGGTCAATAGCCCAGAGAGTGCCATCATAGATATCGGAAAGGGTATATCGAGCTGCGCTCGTTGTTGTATTGGTGTTCACCGGCAACCTCGCGAAGAGTTTCGTTTATTTTACCACGCAGGCACTCAAAAAATACAGAGCATCTATTACAGACAAGTGACATCCGGCATCAGATAGAACAAAACCTCGTTTTTTTGGCAACCTGCACAGCACTGGTTGCTACGGTATACTAGGTATATCTCTCAACAGGCACACGTATGACACCTATCCAAAAGTCTGCACGACGTCCCGACACGATTTTGTTTGTCCTATTGTACCGTGCGGTGCGTCCGCATTGGCGTCCTCTTGCGGTGTCGTTACTCTTGTTGGGTGTCACTGCTGCGCTCAATGTGGTCCCCCCCACATTGTTGCAGTGGGCAATCGACGGTCCCATCAGTACCGGCGATATCGCGGATTTGTGGCCAATCACCGTGCTCTACGGGGGGACTGCGGTTGCGATGTTTGTCATCCAATACGTCTATACCTATTATCTTCAGACCGCAGGTCAGCGAGCATTGTCTGACATGCGCACCAACCTGTTTGGCCGCATCATGGAGCAAGATCAAGCCTTTTTTTTGCGGAACCCAGTAGGTGATTTGGTCATGCGCCTGACCAGTGACATCGATACACTCAGTGCGTTGCTGTCTACCAGTGCCGTGACCATCGTGACCGAGACAGCCACACTCCTTGTGGTCATTGTTGTGATGTTCACGATTAATTGGCGGCTCGCCTTGCTCGTCATTGCAATTCTGCCTGTCTTGGTCTGGGTTACACGGTACTTCAGTGCGCGCGTGCGCGATTCGTCGACCGGCGAACGGACTGCCCTCGCCAAGGTCTCAGGGTATCTCAACGAACAGTTACAAGGGGTGCCGGTGCTCCAGATTTTTGGTGCACAGCGTCCTAGCATGGATCGATTTGATAGCTTCAATCATGGGTATCGTCGGGCGCTGATTTCGCTACGCCGTCATAGTGCGTTGTTCTTGATGACCCAAGAAATCCTGGCTGCTGTTGGCTTGGGTATGTTGTTGTATGGTGGTGGGCAAGGCGTCTTAGCAGGCTGGGCAACGATGGGGATGCTCGTTGCATTTATCCAATATGCAGATCGTGCGTTCCAACCGGTGCTCCGTTTATCCGAACAGTACAACGCGGTCCAAATCGCCTTTGGAGCTGCCGAACGCATCGAACGGACACTCCACGAACCACGCAGTATCATGCCTCCACAGGTCCCTACAGCGCCGAAGCACCCTTTTCGTGGGGATGTGATTCTCGAAGACATCCACTTTCAATACCTTGCTGACCGACCTGTCCTTCGCGGCATCGACATTCACATTCCTGCAGGTCAACGTGTTGCCATCGTTGGGCCGACCGGTGCAGGCAAAACGAGTCTCATCGGCCTACTGGCTCGTTGGTACGATCCACAACAGGGGCGGATTTTGCTCGATGGGGTAGACATCAAATCACTCGAACCACAGGCGCTGCGGAGCCTTGTGTCGGTCATCCCCCAAGACCCTATCACGTTTGCAGGCGATATTTCATTCAATATCTCGTTGTATCAACAGCTTGTCAGCGAAGACATTCGCAATGCAGCGGGGATTGCCAATGCGGCGCACTTCATCGAACGACTCCCCGAACAGTATCACTCCCTTGTGACGCCGAACGGCGCAAATCTCTCGGCCGGCGAACGACAATTACTTGCACTCGCACGGGCAATTGCGTTACAGCCCAACGGGATTTTGATTTTGGATGAAGCCACGAGCAGCATCGACACAACCACCGAGGCTCTCGTCCAAGAGGCTCTTGAGCGATTGTTTCACGGCAGAACAAGTATCATCATCGCCCACCGATTGGCCACGGTACGCAGTGCAGACCGCATTCTGGTCATCCAACAAGGGCGCGTCGTCGAAGACGGCGACCACGCTACCCTGATTGCGCAGAACGGTCTGTACGCAACCTTATACGCGCATCAACTCGCCGATTAACATCCTGACTCCCCGTGGGTGTCGTGTACTGATACGTGCCCGTGATACACTAAGCACACTGATTTTCAGAGGATTGTCATGTTCTTCGCCCGTAATGACCTGTTATATACCAATCCTGATCGTCTCTGTTACGGCGTAGCAGTAACCGACATCGATGGTGACGGGCTCTTCGAGTTTGTGGTAGCAGGTTTTGGCTGTGCCAACATTGCCCTCAAATGGACCGGTCGCGGCTACTTGGATTGTGCAGATGCTGTCTTTGCAGATCCCCATGGCCAAGCGATAGGGCTCGCTGCCGGCGATATCGATGCAGACGGCATAGAAGAACTCTACATCCTCAACAGCGATACATTTGCTGGGAGCAAACAGCAAATTGATCGGTTATTCGCGCTCCACGGAGGTGCACGGGTCGACCTCTTTGCACAACCCGAAGCCGCCGCAATTGCAAACCCGAGTGCAGGTCGATCCGTCGCAGTCATAGACCGCATGGGATCAGGCCGGTATGCATTTGTGGTGGCCAATTACGGTGCACGTATGCGGTTGTATGAGCTCGATGCGCAGTGGCGCCTCGGTGAACACAGTCGCGCCGCTGGCCTCACATACGCGAGCGGAGGCCGTGGGCTCGCAGTCGGTCAACTGTTTGGTTCCGATGTCGATGTCGTCAGCATTAACGAACGAGGACCGAATTTGGTTCTGGCAAACGCCGGCGATGGCACATTTTATGACGTTGCTGCTTCGTGTGGTATCCAAGATCGGTTCTTGCACGGCCGAGGTGTCAGTCTATTCGACGCGAATGATGACGGCCGACTCGACATCGCCTACGGCAATTGGGAAGGCGAGCAACGCCTGTGGATCCGAGATGATGGTCCGTTTGCATTCGTCGAATCGAGTTCTTCCGCATACGCAACCCCCGGTCGTGTCCGTACCGTTATTGCAGCAGATTTCGATAATGATGGCAATCCAGAAATCTTCTTTAACTGTCTGGGTGAACCAAACCGCCTGTTTGGGCGCCGCGACGGCGTCTGGGTAGCCCTTGACATCGGCGAAGCACGTGAACCAGACGGCCTTGGTACGGGCGCAGCAATCGCAGACCTCGACGGCGATGGTCGTCTCGAGTTGCTGATTGCCCACGGCGAGTCAGCACCACAACCGCTGTCGCTGTACCATGTTGCTCCAAATACGCATCACTGGTTACGTGTCCGTCCCCTGACACCAGCTGGTGCACCTGCACGGGGAGCACTTGTTGTCATCCAAATGGGCCTCCGGCGGGTTGCGCAATCGATAGATGGTGGAAGCGGGTATCTCTGCCAGATGGAGCCCGTTGCACATTTCGGACTCGGGACCGTTCGCGACATTGATCAAGTCAGCATTCAATGGCCAAGTGGCGCGACAACAATCATCACGCGCCCTCATGTCGATCAGGTGCTCATTGTTCCGCATCCTGCAGTCGATGATGACCAGATTTTGTAGTGCAAGAGGAAGAACAGCATGAACGACACCCCGCTGCAAGCTGAATTTACCGCGACGGAGCGTGCCGTGCTCGAACCATTTGTCACGAGTATCGACGCGCGTATCTTTGGATTACGCAATTTACCAGAGGTCGTCAAAGGCGCTCTTTTTTCGCGCTACTCACGCAGCGAAAAATCGATCCGGCGGATTTTGTTGGACGAGTTTATTCA
>CAIZHO010000453.1 GCA_903932805.1 uncultured Roseiflexaceae bacterium
ACGATGAAGAAGGTCGTAAAAAACAGGGCGTTCATGACCCCATGCACCGTCAGTGCCTGGTAGTAGTATGAAAAAACCGGTATCGCCCATTTGAGGGCCGGTGCACGCCGAAAAACTTGGAATGGTCCGAGAAAGATCCCAATCAGCAATGCCATCAGCCCTGTCAATACATGTGAGCCGACAATCCATTGCTCCGAGGTTAATAGACCGACCTTGGGAAACTTGAGTTCAGGGGTAATCGTCCATGCTTTTGTATTTTGCATGCTAGTTGCCTTCATTCACTTCAATAGTTGCGACCATTGCTTGATGACCAGGACCGCAGTATTCGTGACAAATGATGTGAAAAACCCCGGGTTTGTTGAACGTCACGTCTACTTGTGAAATCTGCCCTGGGAGCAGCATCACATTGACATCGTGTTGTTCGACATAAAACCCATGGGTCACATCGAGGCTGGTGGCGAGAATTTTGAGACGACTACCGGCAGGGATTTTGATCGTCGGTTGTGGTTCTTTTGTGCCGACATCAAACTTCCACATCTTGGCGACGATGCGCAATGTGTACGTATGGTCACCGTCTTGGGTGAGGCCAGGTGTGGCAAATTCTGATTCTTTGATTTTTGCAGGGTCTATACGACCCACGGGGCTCGGTAAGCGTACCCCGAAGACGACCACCGATGCGACAATCGCTGCGCCAAATGCGCCCAATACGACGCCGACGGCGATAATCCAATAGCGCTCGAGTCGATCAATGTGCATGTTAGTTCCCCCCACGTTCAATGACCACTAAGAACCAAATGTAACCCCAGTACACAACATATCCAAGCAGCATAATCATCACGAATAGGAGTGTTCCTACTGGCGAAAATTCATCCGTGGCTGTGTGTGGCGTTGACGCTGGTACATTGTCCATTGAGCCCTCCTCTGTATCGTGTATGACCCCCGGAATCAAATGTTGCACGGAATTTATGGTGTACAACGGCATGGGAGTCATATGGCAATGCCGATTTCGGCAATAACCCACGTTTCAGAGAGAGAACGTACGGGAACGCGCATTGTTCGGTTGCTCGGAGGCGCTGTGAGTATTTTTGAACACAAAAAACCCGTCCGTGCCATGTTAATGAACACAGACAGACAGAGCATACGCTACACAAACACGCTATGAGGTTGACAGTCATTTGCCCCCCTTAGGGGATGCACAGGGTCGTTCTAGGCCGCTCTATGCGACGTAAAAAAAGTGTGGTGGGTCAGGTGGGATTCGAACCTACAACTCATTGCTTAAAAGGCAAGTGCTCTGCCATTGAGCTACTGACCCACACGTCAATAGTATAGCGTGCGGTGCATGACTTTGCAAATACACCGCACGAAATTCACCCAAGAGTTAGGCCTGTTTGATGGTTATCGGGAGTTGGGCGGGACGAACCTTGGTGAGTCGGTATACCGCATTGGCTATCGCACCTGCGACGGGGCCAATCGGTGGTTCGCCCATTCCGCCTGGTTCGGCACTACTCGGCACAATCACGACCGAAATGTCGGGGGCGCGGCTGTTGCGTATCAATGGGTACGCATCGAAGTTGGATGCACCATATGCGCCATCAACGACGGTCAATGCTTCGATGAGGGTCGAACCAACGCCCATCATGATCCCACCTTCGGTTTGGGCAATTACGCCATCTGGGTTGATGACTTGGCCACAATCCACTGCTGCATAGACGTGATGCACGATGATTTGGTCGTCCTTGAGTGATACATCGGCGATTTGGGCGACACACGTGCCTGCATCTGCAGAGCACGCCAATCCGTAGGCGTGTCCAGGCGCTGGTGGTTTGTCCCATTGCGCGAGTTTTGCCACGGCGTTGAGGGTGTTTTTCATCCGGGTGCCGAATTCTGTGTCCGGGAGGTGCCGAAGGCGGAACTCGAGCGGGTCAACAGTGGCCTGTTCGGCCAATTCGTCGATGAACGACTCGATTGCAAAGCCGTCTGCCAATAATCCAAGGCCACGCCAGAAGCTGGTGGCTACCGGCAGCGCGACGCGCTGTGCCGTCATCACGCGGCCAGCTGTCGCGGTGTAATACCACTTTGCACCACGGACTGCACCGATATCCCAACCGAGAAATGTCCCGATTGCGGCAGGGAAAATCGTCAACAGCACATCGCCGCTGGCTTGGTGATGACTCAATGCTTCGATGCGGCCATCCGCGGTGAGGCTCCCACGCATAACGTGGTGTGTAGGTGGCCGGACGTAGCCATTATGAAACTCATCGGCGCGTGACCATGCGATAGCAACGGGGCGTTTTGCTGCCGCTGACAATCGCGCGGCTTCGACCCCGAGGCCATCGTCGAGGCGCCGCCCGAAGCCACCGCCGAGGTAGACAGGGTGGACGGTAACCGTCGCGATATCGCGGTCTAGTGCCTTGGCGATTGCGCTGGCCATTCCGACCGGAACCTGCGTCGATACCCAGGCGTCGACGCTGTTTTCTTTCACGTCGACCACAGATGCTTGCGGTTCGAGGTGTGCGTGGGCAGCCATTGGTGTACGGAATTCGCGATACAGGACCGATTTGGCTTGGTCGAGCGTGCCGAGTGCATCACCATCGAGCTGGATCTGGACTCCTTGGGAAGGATCAACCGTCGTGGCGCTGTCGATTGCTGCTTGAGTGACCAGTGTTGCTGGATTGGTCCAGGTAATGTTCATGGCGAGCAGGGCAGTCTGTGCCTGCGCCTTGGTTTCGGCTGCAACACCGACAAACTGGCCTTCGACGACGACGGCGACGACGCCCGGGTAGGTGGCGGCATCACGCTGGTCGACCGATGCAATCGTTGCACCGATAATGCGCGGGCGCGCGACAACGCCCCAGACCATGTTGGGGATGCGCACATCATGGCCGTATTGTGCAGTGCCGTTGACTTTGCTCGGGATATCGAGGCGTTGTTTGGGTGTCCCTATCAGCGTAAACGCGCTTGCAGGTTTGAGGGAGGGAGGCGTCTCGGGAGTTTGCCAGTCGCCCGTGTGGGCAGCCACAATGGCGCCGTACGTCAGCTCTTTGCCATCCGCTCCACGTACCCCGGTGGGAGTTGCGGTCAGGGTGCCGACAGCGACTGCGAGTTGGCTAGCGGCCGCTGCGATCAACATCTCGCGTAGGGTGGCTGCAGCAGTACGCAGCGGGGTGTAGTGCGAAACGACGCTTTCGCTGTTGCCGGTCCCGTTGGGGTCTTGGACTGCAGAGCCGGTGGGATCCATCACGACGCGGACGTTTTCCCATGGCAACGAGAACTCTTCGGCGGCAATTTGTGCAAGTGCCGTCAAAATGCCTTGGCCCATTTCGATTTTTTGGACATGGACGGTCAGTATGTTGTCAGCACTAAAGCTCAGCCATTGGGTAGGAGTTGCGCTGGGCGCACCACGGCTGACGGGCTTTTCGGTGCCTTCGGCGGCGTTTGAAATGCCACGGCGCAGCGTATCTTTGCCGGCGACCCAGCCCACAGCGACCACCGCGACAGTCGTGCCGACGCCGATAAGGAGACCGCGGCGACTGAGCTTCCAACGGAGTGGTGATTTCGTCATTCTGTGCCTCCATTTTTCAACGAGGCTGCGTGGGCCACTGCGTTGCGGATGCGATGATACGTGCCGCAGCGACAGTAGTTGCTGTCCATTGCTGTGACGATGTCATCACGGGTCGGATTGGCATTGGTATTGAGGAGTGCAGCAGCGGTCATGATTTGGCCGCTCATGCACCACCCACACTGTGGGACTTGGTGTTCAATGAATGCTTGTTGCAGGGGATGTGACGTGCCATCTGCCAGCGTCAATCCTTCGATGGTGGTAATCTGTTTGCCAACGAGTTGATTGACAGGTGTTTGGCACGAGCGGGTGGCCACCCCATCGACGTGGACGGTACACGCGCCGCAGATACCTGCACCGCATCCGAATTTGGTTCCCGTCATGTTGAGTTCATCTCTGAGCACAAGTACCAGTGGGCGCGAATCGCCATTGTCTGCGATGGTTACACGGGTCCCGTTGATTGATAGTTCCATGATGTGTTCCCTTTCCGTTACCAGTAGTATACCGAGAATGCGTTTGGCGGGGTATGAGAATTCCATGCATCAGTCGAGGAGGACCACATGCAGCGACGATTTGAACAACAGGTCGTTTTGATAAGTGGAGCAACAAGCGGGATTGGTGCGGCAACGGCACGCCAGTTTTTGGATGAAGGTGCGCACGTCGTCTTTTGTGGGCTCGAGGTTGATGGTGCCCATACGTTGTGCACCTATGCCCCAGAGCGCACCACGTATGTCGATGTTGATTTGCGTGAACCTCAGAGCTGTACCGCCTTTGTTGATGCCGCATTGGCCCGGTGGGGGCATATCGATGTGATTGTGAATAACGCAGCGTCGGTCGCCCGTGGACGCATCGAACAGACTGATGCTGCCTTTTTTGATGGCATGATGGCGCTTAATGTGCGTGCCCCGCTCTTGATTGTGCGCCATGCACTACCGTTTCTTCGGTCAAATTCTGCCGGAGCGGTCGTCGTTAATATTGGCTCGCTCAATGCGTATGTGGGAGCCCCCGATCTCCTCGCCTACGCGACCAGTAAGGGTGCGTTGATGACTATGACGCGCAATCTTGCCGCTGCGCATCGACACGAGCACATCCGATTCCATTGCCTCAACATTGGGTGGACGCATACAGACGGCGAGGATCGGCTTCAACAACAGCTGCATGGACGCTCGGATTGGCATGTGGCAGCTGGTAAAACACGACCGACCGGGGTCCTGTTGCGACCGACTGATATTGCTCAAGCTGTCTTGTTTTATGCGAGTCCCGCTGCCGCGGCATTTTCGGGGGCGGCTGTGGATCTCGAACAAATGCCGATATAGCATTGAAGTACCTGTCTAAGCGTTGAATGCACATCCTGCGTACCTTTTTGTGCGCCTGCGGCGGTAGTACTAGTGAACGTTCATGCAGTAGGGTATGGACGACACAAAAGGAGGCGCATATGCGCAGCATCGCAGGGACACTCAATAGTGTGGAGTTGATTGGCTGGTTGGGGAACGACACCGAGCTCAAGACCATCGGCCAAAAAAGCAAAGTGTGTAGCTTCAATGTGGCCACAAAGCGCCGCACGGGCAACGCTTCGACCGGCTACGGTTACGAGTCGGAGTGGATGACGGTCGAGGCATGGGACCGTTTGGCTGAGCGCTGCGCCAAAAACCTCAGCCGTGGGAGCCGCGTCCTGGTCCGGGGGAGCTTGCTGACGCAGTCGTGGGAAGATAAGCAGACTGGCCAAAAGAAATACCGCACGGTGGTACGTGCCAACGATTGTGTTGTCTTGAGCCCAGTCGAATCGGATGAATCAGTCGAAGAATCTGACGAGGCATAGTCAGCGCTACCCCCTGCATCTGTTGGTGGTGACAGATGCAGGGGGAGTTTTTATTGGCGGGCTGCGCGTTTTTGATCCAGCTTTTTTTCGGCGTCGAGTCGCTCGAGCGCATATTCTTTGAGGTCAACGAAGTGCATTGCTGCGGTGAGCTCGGGGTGGATCTCACGCAACAAACGATAGATATCCTGGGCAACCCGGCGGTACGACGGGTGCCCTTGGGGCGTCGACCGGAGCTCACACAGGTGGAACGCTTCGCGCAGATTGAGCGAAATCCGCCAGCGCATGTGACACGCCATTGGGACCGCATATTGACTGGCATCGGGGAGATCACCCCGGATTTGGCGGGTGACTGCGATTGCCGCCTCGATGGCTGCTCGGAACGGTGCATCGAGTCCCGCAACCACGAGTTCGGGGGGCACGGTGTATCCCAGTTCGACCCCATATGGTTGCCGCTCTTGGGTCAACATGCGGTGGCGTTGCAGGTCGCGATATGCGCCGATGTCAGCCACAATGTCGAACGTGTACTGTGCTTCTTCGAACGCTCGCCCCGGCTTGTGAAAGCGTACTGCACGCTCCCCGCAGGCCGCTGTGACGATGCTAGCAAGCTCAGCCGTTGGCAGGGTAGCGACATGCGCAGCGACTGATTGATAGTCTGTGTCTGCGTGGGGGTAGAGGATTGCCGTGACCACGCGCTGGAGTGCGTCTGGCTGTGCATGGACCAATGTGACTGCTGGTTCTTGTGGCGTATCCATACCCTGCAGGGTTGCCGCTGCGGATTTTCCTGCCTGACGAATAGCTGCGAGGTATGCCCGTAGCGCCGCTCCACGGGGCGAACTCGCGCGCTTCACAAACGACGGAATCAGCGCGCCCAAGGCATCTGCGAGGGCAGTTTGTAGCTCACGTAGTTCGGTCAAATCATGTGAACCGGCACGGGTCATCAGATATTCGAACGCACGACCGTTGCCATACATACCGACATTGGTTCGTGTGGCCATCGGCAGGAGGCCACGCAACAGGTCGAATGCTTTGGCGCGTGTTGCTGACGCATACGCCCGTTCACTCGTGTCGGCATCGCGGGGGGATTGTTGTTGGACCCACGCGATAGTCGGCGCAAGCAGCGCAGCATAGGTATCGAACAATCCATCCATTGCGGCAATGTACGCATCTGCATGTGTAGATTCCATGATGGACTGTTCACGCACATAGCGATATGCACCGTTGATTTTTGTGGTGAATGAGACATAGCGTGTGGATTTTTCGAGGGGGGAAATGCCGATTCGGGCGTCTTCGAGGATTTTGGCAGCTACATTGCTGATTTCTTCGCAGGCGACATGTGCACCGCCGAGTTCGGCTACCGAGTCGTCCCCATACCCAACCAGGACCCGATCGTAGAACGCTTCGGCCTGCTTGGTCGCCACCATTTGGTCGGCGGTGGTGTTGGTGGGTGCAGCAACAAGCTGATGAAATCCAGATTCGGGTTGCTGAAT
>CAIZHO010000454.1 GCA_903932805.1 uncultured Roseiflexaceae bacterium
CGAGCCGAGACATGAGCAGTGGGGTAGCGCATAATCACTCCATTGTGTGTGCGTAGCGGGTACAGCGTGTCAGGAAGCTCCACACGCACGGTAACACGCGCCACGACCGTTGGTCGTCACTGGTGTCAGACCATGGCACAAAGTGCTCCGTCATCACCGCCTGCCAGTCGTGCGGCGTGTTGTGGGTGGGGAGCATTGGTGGTGGCGGTGCTGTGGTGATTGCCGGCAGCTCTTGGTACGAGAAAATCGTTGCGTCGTGTGCACCGATGATGTAGCGCCGATTGAAGCTCTGCGGCAACTCGGCTTGGCGCTGGTAGTGATAAAAGACGTAGCGACTGTACGTGTCGGGTATCAGCCGTGCTAACGAGCCGATGCGGTGGGTCGGCCGGTCGTCCACGCCGCGCCACTCTGCGCCGTCGCTCGGGCTGCCGTCGTGGAACACATCGAGCAACGGGGCCGCCCAGCGCTCGCCCTGCGAGGTGGTAATGGGTGTGCAATACGCTGCGAGGAACGCCGTTGCAAAGGCCTCGGCCACGTCGCTATCCACTGCCTCGAGGTAGCCGTACAGCCATAGGTCGTGACGGAAGATGCTCGCGGTGCGTATGCGTGTCGCCCATGGCGAGTCGGGGAACTGCGTCAACGACGCAATCCCCGTACTATCTATCTGTGCCAACCCGGTGACAGACAGGCGGCTCGCCCACAGCTCACGGCGTATCATCGTCTAGGCCTGGTAGGTAATGTGGCCGCGATAGACTGTCGCCATCGCCCGGCCTTTGAGCTTGTTACCCAGCAGCGGCGTGTTGTGGTTTTTGGACATAATCGTCGACGCGTCGACCGTCCAAACCAACTCGGTGTCGATGACCGTCACATCGGCGCGGGCGCCCACGCGCAGCGCTGTTGTGCCGCGGCCAATCATGGCAGCGGGGATATCGGTCATACGTACGAGCACATCTTCGAGCGTCATGCGGCCACGGTTCACGAGCATCAGCATGAGCGAAAGGGCTGTTTCGCTGCCGATTAGACCTGCCATGGCGGTGCGGTATTCGACTTCTTTGTCGACCTTCCCGTGGGGAGCATGATCGGTGGCGACGAAGTCTAGCGTCCCGTCGAGCAATCCGAGCAGCACGGCTTCGGCATCGGCCTCGCTCCGCAATGGCGGGCTGACACGGGTCGCTGTGTCATAGGGCGCACGCAGGGTCGGGTCGAGCGACAGCCCGGGGACGTTTTCGGCCACGGCGGCCTCGTCCAGCCAGCCCAGCACCCAGCGATCGCTCAGGAGCAGGTGATGCGGGGCTGCCTCGGCCGTGACGCGCACCCCGCGGGCTTTGGCTGATCGGATCAGGGCGACCCCGCCTGCAGTCGAGACGTGGCAGACGTGGAGGCGGCTGCCCGTCAGCTCGCACAGGGCAATGTCGCGGGCGATGCCGACTTCTTCGGCGGCCGATGGGTAGCCGGGCAAGCCCAGGCGGTTACTGACGGCGCCTTCGTGCATGCCCCAGCCTTTGCTGAGGGTCATGTCTTCGCAGTGACCAAAGTACGGCACACCCAGCATTTTGACGTATTCGAACACATTGCGCATCACCGCGGGATCGACAACGGGCACGCCGTCGTCCGAAAAGCCAATCGCCCCGGCAGCAACCAGCTCGCGCATGGGGCTCAGCTCTTTGCCGGCTCGGCCGATGGTGGCGGCGGCGATGGGCAGTACTTCGGCGTAGTTGGCTTTTTCGGCAGCGCGTTTGATGTGTTCGATGACGGCGACACTGTCGGCAGCGGGGCGGGTGTTGGGCATACAGGCGACCACTGTGAACCCACCGGCGGCTGCGGCGCGCGTGCCTGTGGCGATGGTTTCTTTGTGCTCTTCACCCGGTTCGCGCAAATGCACGTGAAGGTCAATCAGGCCAGGGCTGATGATGCGCCCAGTGGCGTCGATGACTGTCGTCCCGGTGGCAGTGCGCACCCCTGCGTCGGCGGGCAAGATCCCTTGATACCGAGCAATGACGACGCCGTTATCGATCAGTAGACTGCCTAGTTCGCTTTGGCGGGTATCGGGGTCAAAAATACGTCCGTTGGTAATCAATATCGGCATGGTGTGCTCCTCTGGCTGGGTGTGAAAATCAAGTGGTAGCGGTGGGTTCACCTGACAGGCGATACAACAAGGCCATCCGCACGGCGACGCCGTTGGTGACCTGGGCTTCGATGACCGAGCGTGGTGAGATTGCGGCTTCGGGCATGATTTCGACGCCCTCGTTCATCGGTCCGGGGTGCATCACGATGGCGTGCGCCGGCATGCGATCCAGGCGCTCTTGGGTCAACCCGTAGTCGTTGCTGTATTCACGCAGCGACGGAAGCAGACCTGCTTGTTGGCGCTCTTTCTGGATACGCAGGGCCATCAGCACATCCGTATCGGGCAACAAATCGTCGAGGGTATAGCTGATACGTAAATTGGGGAAGGTCGCCTGCCACATCGTCGTGTCACCGATGAGCGTGCTGGGCCCGCACAGGGTGACATTGGCGCCGCAACGGAGCATCCCCCAAATGTCTGAGCGGGCTACGCGGCTGTGGATGATGTCGCCGACAATCACGATGTTGAGGCCGGCCAACCGACCGAGGCGCTCACGGATGGTGAACAAATCGAGCAGCGCCTGCGACGGATGGGCGTGCCGGCCATCGCCTGCGTTGATAATCGACCCCTTGAAATGCTGTGCCGCCAGATACGGCGCGCCAGACTCGTGGTGGCGCATCACGATAATGTCGGCGCCGAGGGCCTGGATCGTGCGGATCGTGTCGATGAGGGACTCGCCCTTTTCGATGCTCGAGCCTTTGGCCGTCATGCTACTGACCGAGGCCGACAACGTGCGGGCCGCCAGTTCGAACGACATGCGCGTGCGCGTGCTCTCTTCATAAAAGATATTGACGACGGTTTTGCCGCGCAAGATGGGTACCTGCGGCACGCTCCGGCCGAGGATTTCTTTCATACTGACGGCGTTGTCGAGCACCGCCTGGATTTCGTCACTACTAAAGTCATCGAGATCCAGCACATGCCGGCGATGTCGCACACTGGTCGGCCCCCATGGGGCGTAGCGTGATACTGCGGGTACAGTCATGGCTCACCTCGAATTATCACGACGCTATCGTCTCCGCCGTCAACCTCGCTGAGGCGCACGGCGACGTCTTCACTGGTCGCAGTCGGGACGTTTTTGCCCACAAAATCCGCGCGGACGGGGAGCTCGCGGTGGCCGCGATCGACCAATACCGCCAACTGGATACGCGCCGGCCGGCCGAGGTCGGTCAATGCGTCGAGTGCGGCACGGATGGTGCGCCCGGTGTAGAGCACATCGTCGACCAAGACGACCGTGCGGCCGGTGATGTCGACCGGGATGCTTGTATGCTGGAGGGTGTTGGACGGCCCGCGGATCTCGAGGTCGTCGCGGTAAAGGGTGATGTCGAGCGCACCAATCGGCACTGCTTTGCCTTCGATGGACTGCACCGCACTGGCGATGCGCGTAGCCAGCGGGATGCCGCGGCGGAAGATGCCCA
>CAIZHO010000455.1 GCA_903932805.1 uncultured Roseiflexaceae bacterium
AGCCGAAGTTAGGGGGTGCTGTCTATGCGCAACGACAGCCACTCCGACAGTTCCAAACAGCAGTCGCATTGAGAAGCAGTACACAGACGAATACTCTCCAAAAAAGATCTGCACACTTTAAATTCTTTCACTTCCATCAGTGAACTGTCATGCCCCGTACACCTTCAGTTGTGCGATCAGGACGAGTATACTGTTGATACACTCTTTCCACAGTAGAACTCGTATGAACGAAAACCAACTTCAACCTATTCACATGGGACACGCCATGCAAGAACCCGTATTCCTCAAAGAGATGATCCGTCTGACCTGCATCGGCATCCTATGGGTTGCGACGTTCTGGTGTATCCCTTATGTGCTTGGACACCTATCAACCGCGCTCGTCGTAACAGGCCGGGTCGTGGCAGTCAGTCTTGCCGGTGTACTGATGTTCCGTGTGCGAAGTACTCAATGGTCGTTGGCAACCTCGATTGGCCACACCAGTGTGCTTGGGTTGATCTATGCGATCCTGCCAATGGTGTTGTTTTTTTGTATCGGTGCTATTGTCCCGCGATCACAACCGATCACAGCAACCATGCTTGCAATTCTCGGTTTTGTGCTGGCGCGGGTACTGCTTGTCGGTCATCCGCAGCAGTTACGTGTCTTGGTGCTGACGAATGTTGGAATTATCTCGATTGCTTGGCTTGTCAGTCCCGCCCCAGGGCGTTATCTCGCGGCAGTTGGTGCATTACTCTTCGTCGTCGCGGTGAACACGTGCGTGGTATGGGCAGCAGGCTGGTATACAGAACGCTTCCTCGCAGAACTACCGGCGCAGGTCACGCGGACAACGGGGAGCATCTTTGCAATTGCCTGGCTCCTGCCGATTGTGTCGTGGTACGGCACCGTGCTCCCCAGCGACGTCACCGTCATGGTGTGGGCACTGCTGATATGGTGCGGCGCTATCGCAATCTCGTGGCTCTATCGGAGCGATCACATCCGCCTCTTCGCACCGTTTCTCGCAGTGGTATGTCTGGTCCCTGGGTTGCTGCTGAGTATTCCGCAACCTGACTCCAACGTACAAATCGTCAGGTCGTTGGTTTTTGTCCTATTGAGTATCATTACTGGGTTTCTCCTCGCGGCGAAGCCACGCGCGCAATCGCACACAGACTACACGGCGGATGTTCAGTGATCTAGGGGACTCAGTAAGACCACTTCGTTTTGTACAAAGGACGTCATGAAGACTGCAGATGTGGGAAGGCTCCTGCTGTTGGCGGGGTTATGGGGTGGTTCATTCCTCTTTATGCGTATCGCTGCGCCCGTTATCGGCCCTGCTTGGGTGGCTTTTGGTCGCTCTGGCATTGCAGCCATCCTCTTGCTCAGCTACGCGGGTGTCCGTCGTACCGATTTGCACTTCCGCTCCTACAAATGGAATTACGTCGTTCTCGGGGCGTTCCAAAGTGCAATTCCGTTCTTTCTGTTTGCCTATGCTGAGACAATTCTGAGTGCGTCTCTGGGTGCCATCATCAACGCGACGAGCCCGCTGTTTGGGTTACTCATCGGAGCCCTGCTCCGTGACGAAAAACTCACCTGGCAGAATCTGCTCGGTATTTTCATTGGGATCGCCGGGGTCAGTATCGTCGTGGGCTATGACGATACGCAGGTGTCTATGACGGTCATTCGGGCGGTACTCATGGCGTTTGGTGCAGCCTGTTCATACGGAATTTCGAGCAACTACACCCGGCGCTATGTCAAAGGAGCGCCTGCACTCGGCATGGCTGCATACAGTCAGCTCTTTGCTGCGCTCATGCTCAGCCCGCTATTGCTGATTTTTCCACCGATTGCCCCGTTAACCACAGACGCCATCAGTGCCATGCTTTTACTCGGCGTTTTGGCAACGGGGTTCGCCTATATCTTATTTTTTCGCTTGGTGGTCGACGTCGGTCCCGTCGTCAGTTTGACTGTCACCTTCTTGGTACCCGTGACCGCATTGCTATGGGGGATTCTGCTCCTCGGCGAGGAGATACGGCTCGCGCAATATGTGGGCAGCGTCGTCGTCCTCGTTGGCACAGCATTGACCACCGGCGTCTTCCAACGTCTCAGCAAACGCTTTTCGGCGCAGCAGGTATAGTGCGTCACCGCAACAGCACAACCGGATTCCTGGTAGTGCATTACTGATATCGTGCGATGATGTCCGGCAATACGACACACGTGTAATCGATGTCTTGGGGTGTCACATAGCCATGGACAGAACAGCGGATGCGCTGCAAATCTGCATCCCCCCAGAGCTCTATTCCTTCGCGTCGGGCTGCATGCACGACCGCAGCAGGATCTGCACTCTCGGCACAGATATTCCCTGCCCGATGCGTTGCGTTGCGTGGTGTGAGGAGCGTTATACCGGCAGATTCGAATGCCGCATACAAACGTTCACCCTGGTCGAGTGCATAGCGTTCGAGCGTCGCTCCGGCTACGTTCTGATGGTAGGCGAGTGCGTTTGCGAGGATGTACAAATCGACAAAGTTCGGGTTCCCGACTTCGATGCGGGCCGCGTCGTCATGCACATGGTACGCAGCGGGGTGGGGCGCTGGGCGCGCAGAGCGCCAGCCGACCATGGGTTCGAATGTGGGTACGCGGCGCCGGTTCCACATCACAATCCCCAGATGCGTCCCAAACAACCATTTGTAGCCGCTACACACCACAAAATCAATATCAGACGCATCTACCTCGATGATCCCCAGTGAATGCGTGGCATCAACCAGGACCTGTGCGCCGACGGCATGCGCCGCATCCAAAATCCCCTGTAATGGAATTCTCCTGCCGGTACGCGTGCTCACCTGGCTCAAATAAATCAACCGAGTACGCGGGGTGATGGCGTCGATGATTGCCTGTGCTTCGATCGCTGGATCGGGATGGAACGTTGGCATGACGGGCACGACTCCGACACGCTGTAACCAGCCAAACAAGTACCGTCCACTCGGGTACTCGTCATCGACCGTGATGACTTCATCGCCTGCTCGCCAGGTGTAGGCGCTCACAATGGCCGTTATCCCGGCCGAACTGCTCCCCACAAAAGCGATGTCGCCTGGCTCTGCATGTAGCATACGCGCGACATGTTGGGCACAGACGACACGTTTTGCAAAAAACCGCTCTCGTCCCGGCATCCCTGCCGCTTTGTCCGTCATGAACTCTTCTATGGCATCTCGATGCGATGCGAGCATCGGTGTCTCACCACCGGCGGCGAGATGAATGGTCGTACCGAGCCCGACAAAATCTGCTTTCGGGTACAACATATGCCCTCCATTGATTTACTCTGCCGCGCGCATCGCCAAGACCAGTGCGCCGAGCATACCGGCTTGGTTCCCCAACGCGGGCGGGACAATGTAATCGTCGATATGATCCAGGATAGCCGGCGTGTTGATATACCCATTGAGCCGCGACAACACGTTGCGCCGAATCATGGGGAACAAATGGAGTTGTTCCATCACCCCTCCACCGAGAATGATCCGTTGCGGCGACACCAACAGGATCGTATTCATAATCGCCTGCGCGATGTAATCCGCTTCGTACTCCCAGGCGACATGATCCGGCGGGAGCAGATGGGCTTTCGTCCCCCAGCGTTTTTCGATGGCAGGCCCTGCAGCCAATCCCTCCAGACAATCGAGGTGAAACGAACAGTTGCCTGCAAAAGTATCGAGTGGATTGCGCGACAGGCGCTGATGTCCACTTTCGGGATGCATCATGCACGGCAATGGCTGGCCGTTCACTATAATGCCCGCCCCAATGCCGGTCCCAATGGTGTAATAGACGATATGGTGCAATCCCTGACCAGCACCCCAGGTCAGCTCACCTAAGGCTGCGGTGGTGACATCGAGATCGAACCCCACCGGCACTCCCAACGCAGCCTGTATAGGAGCGACCACCGGTGCATTGCTCCAGAATGGCTTGGTCGTGGGCGCCACACTGCCATAATTGGGCACTGATTTGTCGAGCACAATCGGCCCGAACGAGCCTATGCCGATCGATGTCAACGGCGTTTGCGCATGATGTGCTGCCAAAAAAGCAATAATTTGTGGAATGTTTTCTTCAGGGGACGTCGTTGGGAAGCGTACTTCTGCACGGATGTCGTCCGGTCCTGCCACAACAGCGCAGACCATTTTCGTCCCACCCGTCTCGACTACACCGTACAGCGCCATGTAAGCCTCACTTCTCTGTCTGCAACAATCCCTGCCCACGCAACTCTGCATAGGTGCCGCGTGCGACGATACTGCCATGATCGAGGATGATGATCTCGTCAGCCATCTGCATCACCGTTGGACGGTGCGTCACGATGAGACAGGCGACCGTAGCACGAATGTCCGTGAATCGCTGCCATAGTGACTGCTCGGTCACAATATCGAGTGCGCTCGACACATCGTCGATACACCATACCTGCGGTGTTTCGTAGAGCATCCGGGCAAACGCAGCACGCTGAACCTGTCCGCCCGACAGCCGCACCCCGCGCGAGCCGACCAAAGTGTCGACCCCGGACTCGAACTGCGCGACGTCGAACTCCATGACCGCGCCATGGACCGCATTGCCGATGTGCGCATCGACACTCGGCCGACCTTGGGTGATATTCTCGCGCAGGGTGTCCGAAAACAACCGCGGCACTTGACTGGTATACGCAACAGCAGGCGGTATAAAGCGCTCAGCGACATCCTCAACCAGCGTACCGTTCCAGTGTATCGAGCCATGGACATTCGGGAGCATCCCCAAAAACGCCCGCAACAAGGTCGTTTTGCCCGAGCCGACGGGACCAGTCA
>CAIZHO010000456.1 GCA_903932805.1 uncultured Roseiflexaceae bacterium
CACCCATGCCGGAGCCGTCATCGACGGTGGCGTCCGTGACCTGGCGGGTCTGGTCGAGCTGAACGATGTGAACTTCTATGTGCGCGGTTTTGATCCGACCGCTATTGCCGATGTGACCCTGTCGGGCATCAACATCCCGGTTCGTATCGACGGCATGACGGTGTTGCCAGGCGATGTCATCTTGGGCACGGCCACCGGTATCATCGTCATCCCACCACATCTGGTCAAAGAAGTGGTCGAAGAGTCCGAGAATATCCGTGTGCGTGACGAATTCGGCAAAATGCGCATCGGTGAAGGCAAATACACCAGCGGCGAAATCGACGTACCGACCTGGCGCGAAGACATCGAAGCTGACTACACCGCATGGAAGAAAGCCAACAAAAAATGAGCAATCGTCCCGAAGATAACATCCGGCGTTCATCGAACCCGAGCGACCTCAAAATCACCGACATGCGCATCGCCACCGTCGGGTGGGATCATTGGACATTCAGTATCATCCGCATCGATACCAATCAGGGTATCAGCGGTTGGGGCGAGGTCCGTGACCTGGCATCGGCCAAGTATGCGCTGATGCTCAAGAGCCGTCTGCTGGGCGAAAACCCCTGTAATATCGACCGCTTGTTCCGCAAGATCAAGCAATTCGGTCACCACGGTCGCCAAGGCGGCGGTGTCTCAGGGGTCGAAATGGCCATCATGGACCTAGCCGGCAAGGCATACGGGGTCCCCGCATACGCGTTGGCTGGTGGGCAACACCGCGACCGCGTGCGTATGTACTGCGACACCCCCAACGAACCCGATGGCGTGTCGATGGGCAAACAACTCCAAGAACGCATCTCGTGGGGCTTTACGATGCTCAAAATGGACGTCGGTATCCAGCCGCTGATCGGCGTGCCGGGTGCATTGACCTACCCAGCAGGCATGTTGCCTACGGGCGACCGGACCCACTTCGACAAGATGCTCAACCTGCACACGCTGCAGCACCCGTTTACCCATGTGCGCATCACCCCCAAGGGGCTCGACATGATTGTCGAGTACGTTGCCCAAGTGCGCGAGACCGTCGGTTACGAAGTGCCGATTGCTGCAGACCACTTCGGTCATATCGGCATCGACGACTGCATCCGATTGGGCAAAGCACTCGAGCCATACAACCTGGCCTGGCTCGAAGACCTGGTGCCGTGGCAGTACACCGATCAGTGGGTCCAGCTCGAGCGCGAGTTGCACACACCCGTCTGCACGGGTGAAGACATCTACGCATTGGATGGCTTTAAACCGCTCATCGACGCCCGTGGTGTCAACATCATTCACCCCGACATGGCCACCAGCGGCGGCATCGTCGAGACCAAGCGCATCGGCGATTATGCCGCCGAGCGGGGCATTTCGATGGCGTTGCACATGGCCGGCACACCCATCAGCACGATGGCCAGCGTCCACTGTGCAGCAGCCACCGAGAACTTCATCGCATTGGAACACCACTTCTCCGAAGAACCGTTCTGGAGCGACTTCATTACCATCACTGGCCGCACTGGTCCGGTAATCCAAAACGGGTACATCGAAGTGCCAAACACCCCGGGCTTGGGCTTCGAGGTCAACCTCGACGTGGTCAAAGAGCACCTCGTCAAGGGCAGCGGCTTCTTCGAACCGACCCCCGAATGGGACACTTCCGGCAGCTGGGATCGACTCTGGAGTTAATCTGGTGGGGGAGGTACCCTCACACAGCAGGAACAGGGACACATGAAAATTACACGCGTCAAAGCTTTTCTGACGGCTCCCGATGGCATCGGGATTGTCGTCGTCAAGGTCGAAACAGACCAGGATGGGTTGGTCGGCTACGGCTGTGCCACCTTCACCCAGCGGGCCACCTTGGTGGTCAAAGCCGTCGAGGACTACCTTGAGCCATTGCTCATCGGCCGTGATCCGCGCAACAGCGAAGACATGTGGCAGATGATGATGGTCAACTCGTACTGGCGCAATGGCCCCGTGCTCAACAACGCCGTCAGTGGTGTCGACATGGCATTGTGGGACATTAAGGGCAAAATCGCTAACATGCCCGTCTACCAGCTGTGGGGCGGCAAGTGCCGCGAAGGTGCGATGGTCTATCGGCATGCCGACGGCCGTGATCCCCAAGAAGTCCTCGAGAA
>CAIZHO010000457.1 GCA_903932805.1 uncultured Roseiflexaceae bacterium
AATCGTGGGCACTAAACATCGATCGCGTGCCGATGGGAGCGTTAAACAGATGGATGGATTGCGACAGCGAGACCACATGCGTCCATCCGGCCGTGCGACAGAGTTCGAAATACTCGCCGTCGGGGTTGCGCTGATAGTCCAGTGCAAATTCCACCCGCGCTGGGGACGTGCGTTCAAGCACCACACACATCCTACGAACCTCTACAACCTGCCATCCCTCCGCCGCCCACTGACTGAGACGGTGCAGATCTTCATCGGCACAGCATGACAAGCCTGCAACCAACTCGATACGAGTAATCGGGATGAGCCTTTGCCACGCTGATTCATACATTGCCATATCACCCTCACCATACCATCAACCACAAAAAGGCCACCACCGTAACCAGCGGTATGATAATGCGCATGGACGACAAAACCACCTGACCAGGACCACGCCAGCCACGCAGTCGATAGGCCAACCACGGCATAAACGTATACATAAACAGGGTTTGTACTGCCACTACAACACCGAACATCCCCAGTGTGCTCACAAGCAACAACCATTGCGGCTCACGCTGTGCGCGCCACGGTTGCCCCCACTGCACCATCGCCCACCATACAAGTACCGTCACAACCGTGCTCACAATCACCGGCACAAGCAACCGTCGATGCACTCGTTGAAGCTTTTGCTGTGACTCAGTCGTTGAAAACATCGTAGGTGTGCCTGGTGCTGCCTTGAAAACATGAATCATGCCGTCCATTGTCACTACGCGTTCCCACCCACTGGCACGACAGAGCGCAATATACACTTCATCTGGCTCATACATGTAGTCCAACGCGAAGATGAGTTGCTCTGGTGGCGCTGGCTCGAGCACGTAACGCAATCCTTTGAAACCAATCAAACGCCATCCCTCTGCAGCCAGGGTACTGAGGCGTTGCATGTCGCTTGCCTCTTCAAAAGCACCGCCTTGACTTGGTTCATACCGCAAATTTGGATCATTCATGCTGAGTTCTCCCCTCCATCGCCCGTTGCGCAAACTCCACCATCGCCTGCTTACGTGCGATTTCGTTCAATAGCCGCCTACGTCCCTCAGGCGTGATGACGTAGACTTTGCTCACCCCTTCGGATGCACAGCGCTCTAACAATCCCGCCTCGACGAGTTGATGCAACGTTGTATACAGTGTCGCTGGACCAACATGCGTGATTTGATCGGGCACATCCATCAACAGTTGCATCACGGCATAGCCATGTCGTGGTGCCAAAAGGGCTGCCAATATATAAAACTGCGAATCGTTCAACTCGCCATTACTGAGCGCTGCTCTTCGTGACATCAGTGACTCCTGTATGCTCCCAAACACACTATATCATATATTGATATACTATATCAATATATGATATAACGAATTGCGGTTTCTGGTTAAACGTGCAGCGTTATCAGCAAAACGCGCTGTATACATAGGCTCTTCAACACGCATCTCTATAACTTCGTGCACAATACAAAGAACAACACACAACGGATCACTCAGGCGTGAGGGAACAATGCCATTTCTCAAAACAATCTCCACCATCCCCGGTCAACCGGCAACCAACACCTATCCGTACACAATACCCTTTATCGGCAAGGGATTTCAGCTCGATTTGCACAGCGATGTGACGATTTTTGTGGGCGAAAACGGATCCGGCAAATCGACTCTGCTCGAGGCAATAGCATCGAAATGTGAGTTCCATGTAGCAGGTGGTGGACGAAATCAACGATATGAGCACCATCAAAGCGAATCACCATTTGCTGATTCGCTCAGACTGTCGTGGTTCCCAAAAATAACTGAGGGCTTCTTTTTACGGGCTGAAAGCTTTTACAACTTTGCAACGTATGTCGATCACATAGCCAGTGACGATGCAATCATGCTCGACGCATACGGCGGCAAATCGCTCCATCATCAATCACATGGAGAGTCGTTCTTGAGCCTCTTTACGAATCGATTCAAAAAAGGGTTGTTCATTCTCGATGAACCCGAAGCAGCATTGTCGCCACAACGCCAATTGGTTTTTATGCGAATCATGCATCAGCTGACCCAATCTGGTCGTGCACAGTTTATCATCGCGACACATTCACCTATGCTCTTGTGTTACCCAGGTGCCGAAGTGATCAGCACCGACGGCGACACACTCAGCGTCGTTGATTATCGTGACACCGAGCACATCCGCCTCGCACGTGACTTCCTGGCGAAGCCCGAACAATACTTTCGGCAACTCTTTGCTGAGGAGTAAAAGAAAAACCCCTTCTCTGAATTACATCAGAGAAGGGGGTATTGGTAGCGGCGAGCGGATTCGAACCACTGACCTTTGGGTTATGAGCCCAACGAGCTGCCACTGCTCCACGCC
>CAIZHO010000458.1 GCA_903932805.1 uncultured Roseiflexaceae bacterium
ACCGTCTCCAATCAGCAGCTCTCATCAGCTGTTGCGCTGATTAATTGCCGTCCTCGGAAATGTCATCAGTGGCGATCGACGAGTCAGTTATTTATTACAGCGTTGTCGCAGTTGAAGTAACAATCTGCCAATTAGGGTGTATATGGGCGAGGTAACTCGCTACGCGGGCACGACGACGTCGCCCCTGGGTGTCCGCCGTCCTCCCACCGACGTACAAGGGCGAGGTACACCTCGCCCGTCTTATCCCGCCCGCGCCCGCCTAATCCCGACCTCGCCCCTGGTTGTCCGCGGTACGCTTACCGCACATCCCCACCCCATGGCGGTCTGATCTTCGTGGACGATGATTCGACACACCCTGTACGTTTTTTCGAAAAACGTACAGGTTTTGTATTAGATGCAACTAAAACTGTTTTAATTGCGTTTAATGACCGTGTCTGAAAGAAGTCATAAACAGAGGAGTGTGGCATGGATGCGACGTGGATATGGGTGGCCTTCAATGTCTTTGTCTTGGGGATGTTAGCCCTGGACTTGGGGGTTTTCCACCGGCACGCCCACGCCGTGAGTGTGAAGGAAGCGACCTGGTGGAGCGTCGTCTGGATTGGGCTGGCGTTGGTATTCAATGCGGGGATCTACTTCTATTGGGAGCAAGTGTGGCCCGAGAGTACGTATACCAACAGCGAAGCAGCGCTGGCGTTCTTGACTGGCTACCTCATCGAAAAATCACTCAGTGTTGATAATGTGTTTGTCTTTGTGTTGATTTTTTCATCGTTTGCCGTGCCCCCCGCCTATCAGCATCGCGTGTTGTTCTGGGGTGTGTTGGGTGCACTGATTTTGCGCGGCATCATGATTGCTGCCGGTGCTGCGTTGTTGGCACAGTTTCACTGGATCATCTGGATCTTCGGTGCGTTCCTCATCTTCACGGGTATCCGCATGGTCACCACAGGCGGCCACGAAGCAGATCCGACACAGCACGGCGTGGTCAAGCTGTTGCGTCGTATCATCCCGGTCACGGATGGGTATGATGGTCAAAACTTCTTTGTGAAGCGCAACGGGATTTTGCTGGCGACGCCGCTATTGGCGGTGTTGTTGGTCGTCGAAATCAGTGACTTGATCTTTGCGGTCGATTCGATCCCGGCTATCTTTGCAGTGACACAGGATCCGTTCATTGTCTACACCTCGAACGTGTTTGCCATTTTGGGCTTGCGGTCGCTGTACTTTGTGATGGCTGGTGCAATGGGCTCGGTGCGCTATCTGAAGCCAGCGTTGGCATTCATCTTGACCTTTGTGGGCATCAAGATGCTGTTCCCCGATGCCACCAAGTACCTGCTGGGCACCAAAATGTCGATCCCGGTCGAATGGTCGTTGGGCGTCATTGTGACAACCTTGGTTGTCGCGGTGCTTGCCTCGTGGTTGGCCAATCGCCGTGATGCAGCCCGGGGCGCACAAGCCTAATCGGGTTGGTTAGTCCATACGCCCCGCACGGTACGCCGTGCGGGGCGTTGTGGTTGGGTACGCGTGCTACAGGGAATCGGGGCGCGTGCAGTGGGCGGAGAGCGCCGGTGTCTTCGTGCCTTCCTGACGACGCGTGAGGAGCAGCGCTGTCGCGTGCCGCACACTGCACCTGTATGACTGGTCCGGTCCCGCAGGGGCCGGCTTTCCCATGCGTCTACGTCGTGTGCTATTGATCCGACCTGGTGCGAACATGATAACTCGATGGATTGTCCGTGGGCCAAATACACCGACCCACTGCACTGCAGCGGGTCGGGTCAAGTACCGGGGATGATTGCTGTTGCTGGTTAGTTTTTTTGGCCGTAATACAAAAACCCAAAACCCGCGCACCCACAGATGAGCATCAGCATGACCAACGGCTGCGTGCCCCAGATGTGGAGACTATCGACGATACCCGTGGTGGTCTGGAGCGCAGGATTTTTGGAGATGGGCTGGGTCAGCGGTTGTATCGGGGCTGCGGTCGGGAGGACAATTGCTGTTGGCTGGATGATCGGTTGCTGGGCTGGTACCGCCGGTGGTGCAGGAACACTCACTGCGGGAGCTGGATTGCCCACGCTGAGCGCTGTTGCAACGGGCACGGTTGCTGCATCAGGGACCGTTGTGGCAACGGGTGCGATCGCTTCAGCGGGGACCGCTGTGGCAACGGGTGCGGTTGGATCAGCGGGGATCGCTGTGGCAACAGGTGCAGTCACATCACTGGTGCGACCACTGACGGTCGCCACGGGTAGGGCTGCATCGGTCTGGGTAGGGATTGCGGTGGGTAATGCCTCGGCAGTCGCCGTGGCGGTTGGTTCGCTGGTTGCGGTTGGGACCGGCGTATAGGTCGGCGGCACAACGGCAGCCGTCGGTAAGAGGCGGTCTTCGGCGTGCACCTGCGGGGTGCGGCTCATCAGGGGTACGAGCAGGATCGATACCATGACGCTGATGAGAATGGGAATAGTGATGCGAGTCATACAAAACCTTGCTACTACAGCGTGTACGAAATATACCACACACGGTCGTAGAAAAAACCTTGTCAATACAGTGCTGAGGCGTATCAGTGCTCTATAACCCACTTTGTCATGAACTTGTAATCGTTGGATGATGGTACGCACGACGGATTAATATTGACACAAAAACGTAATAGTGATATAAATAGACATTCGAGCGAAATAGGAGAACGCAATGCGAGAACCCGAACATGCCCAAATGGAAGCGACGAACGGTGCGTTGGTGGTGTTGCAATCAGTGGCCGTAGACGTTGATGTGGTGGGGATGTATGTCGCGATGGAGACGACGCAGACCTATCAAAATCCGACCGACGATGTATTGGACGTGCGCTACACGTTCCCCATGCCGGCAACGGCCACGTTGTTGGGTGTGTCGTTTACGGTGCGCGGCAAGCAGTTTGTGGGGCAGGTGCATCCGGCCCCCGAGGCACGGGCACGCAAGCAAAAAGCTGTCGATGACGGTGACACGGTGTTGTTGCTGACGCACACTGCTGGCATGTACACCGCGAATATCGGCAATCTCGGGGCAGGCGAGTCGGTGGTTGTGACGGTCCGTAGCAGTGAGTTGCTGGTCCCCAACGGCGGTACCCTGCGGATAGCGGTCCCTACCACGATTGCGCCGCGCTACGGCAACCCGGCTGCGTCGGGGCTGAGCCGCGACGACGCGCCCGAGACGGGGATCGATGTGGTCTATCCGTTCAGCTTTGTGGCCCAGATCCATGGGGTGGATGCGGCGCAGCTGACGGTGCCGAGTCATGTGGCACAGATTGTACAGAGCGAGTCACTGACGACGGTGCATATCGACGGCGCGACGATGGATCGTGATGTGGTGCTGTTGATCGGCGGATATGGCGATTACCGGACGAGCGTGCAGGGGATGCATGCGGGCCAACAGTGGTATGCGAGCTTTGTGCAGATCCCGGTGCTGGCAGACCAGGTCGACGAGCCGATGCATGTCAAATTGTTGGTCGATTGCTCGGGGTCGATGGGTGGGACGTCGATTGTGCAGGCACGCAGTGCCGTGACGCGGTTGTTGTCGCTATTACGTGACGGGGATTCGATCGCGGTGACGCGGTTTGGGAGCGACGTGGTCGATGTGACGCCGGGCCTGATGACGGTCGGGCAGACCGTGCGCAAACAGATGCAGCAGTGGATCAAGACCATCGATGCCGACTTGGGCGGGACCGAGACCGTCAAAGCTTTGACGCATGTGCTCGCCATGCCGACCAACGATCGCCCGTGTGTGGTGATTTTGTTGACTGACGGCGAGGCATATGGGATCGCGGCAGTCGCCAGTAAGATGAGCAAACTGGGTCACGCGGTGTACCCGTTGGTGATTGGCCATACGCCAGCCGATAGCGAATTGCGCAAACTCGCCGAGGCGACGCGGGGATTTTGTGAGTCGGTGACCCCCAACGAGCGCATCGACGATGCCATCACGCGGGTGGCGCAGCGCATCCGGTCGATCCCGGTGGCGAAGTCGGTGCTCGACACCGGCGCTGCGGTGCGTGCCTGGCAGAGTGGGGCGGTGCCGCAGTTCCGTGGCATGCATCAGTTGGTGACGGGGGCGATGGATCGTCCCGCAGAACAGACGTTGCAGGTCGACGGTGTGGCATACCCGTTGGTGACCCAGGTTGTGCCAGAGGCGTTGATAGGGGACTTCAGTCGGACGGTGGCAGCAACGCATCTGCCCAATTTGGCCAACCAGTTCCGCATTGACTGGGCGGTGACCCATCAGTTGGTGACCGACGAGACGGCACTGGTCGCCGTTGCGGTGCATGCACTCGACGAGAAGGTCATCGGCCACACCATTGCGGTCAAGGTACAGCAGCAGATGGCCGAGGATTGGCATGGTGGTCGGATGCAAGCAGTGATGTATAGTGCGCCGCAGTACGCTCCGTTGTCCGGGGTGTATCGCAGGTCGGCACGTATGCAGGATATGGATGTTGATTCTGAAATGGTCATGGATTCCGGCCCAGCTTCTGCACCGCTGATATTGTCATCGCCGCGTACCACTGCTGCAGGGATTGACGAACAAGAACAGCCGAGCGCTGCAGAACAATTGGAACTCTCCGCACGGTTACTGCTGGCACTCCATCCCGACGAAGGCGAATGGTCGTTTGAGCTCTTGGCAGAAGTCAACATGGATGCAGACCTTATCGATGCATGTAAGGCGATTACCGGCTACCCAGAGGCCCAAATCGTCTTGGCATTGATGATCTGTATCTTGGGTCCTGATCGGGTCGGATTGCCGGCGGATGTAGTGGCAGCGGTGCCTGCAGCGTTGCTCGGTGGGCTCCGCGTGATTATTGTCCGGAGCTGATGGTACGAGGAGGGTACCAAACGAACATGCGAACGAGGAAACTCGTTCGCATGTTTTTTTTGGTTTCGATTGCGAGATACCCCCGCTAGA
>CAIZHO010000459.1 GCA_903932805.1 uncultured Roseiflexaceae bacterium
CTGCGCACTTCGCTACGATCAGATCAATGCGCGGCTCAAGCGCATTGAGGGCATCATGATCAAGACCGCTGGCATCATGCTTGTGTCAATGGCTGGGACCATCTTTGCTGCGGTCTGGATTACGAGATGATTCCGAGGGACAAACTTCAGCATCTTGCAATGGGCGTCGGCTCGACCGTTGTCTTGGCCGCAATCCATTTCCTGCCGCTGGGCTTGGCCGTTGCCATCGGCGGCATTGTGTTCGGCGTCTTCTATGAGTTCCAGCAGTGGTATCGCAAAGAAGGACAGCCAGACGTTTTGGACGCCATAGCCACTGCTCTGCCTGGCGTTGTGGCTGGCGCGGCTTGGGAGCTATTTAAGAGGATGTGATGGACCCGATCAGCGCACTTGCGGCCGTCTCATCAGCCGTTGCACTTGTCAAGAAGGCCGTCAAGACTGTCCAAGATGTGCAGAGCCTTGGGCCTGTACTTGGGCAGTATTTTGACGCCAAGGCCCAAGCCATTGAGGTCGTCGAGAAGGCTAAGACTGGCGGCTTCAAAGGCTCTGCGCTCGGAAAGGCACTGGAGCTGGAACTTGCTCTGGAGCAGGCCAGGGAATTTGAAGAGCAGGTCAAGATGCTCTTCTTCCAGAGCAACAAAATGGAAGTCTGGGCGCGTATCACCGCCCGCGCAAAGCAGATGGAAGCCGACGCCGCTCGCGCCGAAGGCAAACGCAAAGCGGAGGCAAAGCGCAGGCAGGCTGAGATCGACGACATGTTCTTGATCGGCATTGCTGTCATGACCACGTTGTTTGTTATTGGCCTGACTTTCTACTTCGTAGTGGACGCAATGCAGCGGCACGTATGACCGAGAAGCTCAACGCCAACACCACCCTGGACAAGATTTTGGGGTATGTGGACAGCCCATTCAAGCTGTTTGCGGTGATCCTCATGGCGTTGATTGCGTTTGCCGGGTATGCGCTGTACGAGAGCCAGGACTTCATTCGGGACGCTTACAAAGAGTCCAAGAAGCTGCCAGAGATAAACACAGCCAGGGTGGAAGACGCCTCGGCCATGTTGTTCAAGCAGACCGGCGCTACGGTCGTGGCGGTGTTCAAAGTCAATCCCCTGTTCAACTCCCGCACCCTGTACCGCGCTTACACCAAAGAGGGTCGGGACAAGAGCATTGAAGAGATTGACGTTGGGCTGTTCACACAGAACGCATCCAACAACGCCGATGTCGTCAAGCTGATGACGAATGAAATTCCCTGTGGCGAGTATCGGTACGCCCAGTCTGAGGTGGGGCTTTGGTACATACAGAATGGGGTGGCTTTCACTTGCAGGGTCAGTGTGCCGCCTGATGTGAACAGGTTTGTTGGGCAGATCACTGTCGGCTGGGCAGCGCAGCCAGCAAACCTCGAGCAGACAAAATTCATGCTGGAGATTGCCAGCGCCATGTTGACAAAGAGAGGAAGCTGATATGGACTGGCTCAAGCAGATCGCACCAACCATTGCCACCGCACTGGGTGGCCCACTTGCAGGCATGGCCGTCTCGGCTGTCTCCAAGGCAATTGGCGTTGATGAGAAGGAAGTCGGCGACCTGATTGCCTCCAACAAACTGACCGCTGACCAGATTGCGCAGGTCAAGCTGGCCGAGATCGAGCTGGCAAAGCAGGCGCAGGAGCTGGGGCTGAACTTTGAGAAATTGGCGGTCGAGGACCGCAAGAGCGCCAGGGAGATGCAGGCCACCACTCGCTCAATGATGCCGCCAATCCTGGCTGGCGCTGTGACGCTGGGATTCTTCGGAATCATGGTGATGATGTTCTTCAACCAGATCGACAGCAACAACCCGGCCATCCTGATGATGCTCGGCAGCCTGGGCACCGCCTGGACTGGGATCATTGCCTACTATTTCGGCAGTTCGGCTGGCTCGCAGGCCAAGACCGATCTGCTTTCCAAAGCAACCAAGTGA
>CAIZHO010000460.1 GCA_903932805.1 uncultured Roseiflexaceae bacterium
CCTCACGCACTCTGTGCCCTTTGGCGATTTCGAGCAACTGACGTGGGCTGAGTCGGCGATCGTGTTGATGGTGCTCCCAATACTCGCGACCGTATTCGGGCATCCAATTCGTCCGAAAAGCCTCGGCGAGTGCAGCAGCAAGCGTCGTTTTGCCTGTTGATGGCGCACCGAGCAGGACAACCTTCGTTATCAAATCACGATATACCAGCGGGTTCACCATAGCCCGGTGTTCCGCCGTATCCCGTCGTACCATCGTCGCCGAAATGGGGTACACCAGTCGTGGCGGGTCGACCTGTCGATTAACTGCACCTAACCCGCGGCTGACGTGGTCGCCATAGGGTTCACTCGAATAAAAATGTGTTATGCCGAGATCTCCACAACACTGCTTTATGTACGCGTCGTGCATCGCCATGATTTCTGGCGTATAGCCACTCTCTGTCGGACCATCCCATGCCTCAATGACATGCACATTGGGATAGAGAGTACGAATCCATCCCGCACGCACGGGGAGTGGAATGGGGGTGACTGTTGGTTCATCGTAGATCAGCACATACACAACATCCATTTCACGAAGTGCTGTATCGATCACATACTGATGCCCAGCGTGCAGTGGTGCGTATTTGCCCAGCGTCAGTCCGATGTTCATGCATTCACCGGTACTTCTTTCATTTGCTTCGACCACCACCAACAGCCATAGGAGGCAATACCCAAAAAGACGACATACTCCAACGAAATGAGTTGAAGCCCTTTCACCCAAAACAACACAATACTGATGCAATCAACCAGAATCCACAACACCCAGGTTTCCCATATTTTGCGTGCCAACAAATACATTGCTGCAATGCTCAGAACCATCACCAAAGCATCCCAATACGGATAAGCGGCAGGCAGAGGAAAGGCCGAAGGCAACAACAGATGAATCTGTTGCAGCAGATAACCAACGCCAAACGCACCTATTGCGACCACTATACTCAACACACCGAAAAATCGCCATCCCGCACGAGTCATCGAAAGGTCGCCCGCGCTCGTCTGTTGCGTCGCTCCGGGATAGACCCAGTGCCACCAGCCATAGAGCGACATGATGACAAAATAGATCTGTAAGAACATATCAGCATATAACTGGACTTGATAGAACGATGCGAAGAAGAACACACTGTTGAGTATCCCGATGGGATAGTTCCAGACACGCGCACGTGCGCCAAAACCACGCTCCACATCCCAAACGTCGTTCCCAAGAGCTCAACAAGACTCAACGGATAGTCAAATACCACTGCAATAATTGTTTCAACAGAAAACAGCCACGTGAGAGTTTCCATCAAATCCTCCAATCGAAAAATAATAATTACACTATATCGTAATAATGTAGATACATCAATACCGGGCCGGAATGAGGAGTTTCGTCGGATCGATGCAAACACTCTATAATAGAGAGACTGTTAGAGGGTACGGATGATGAAAAAGCCTTCACTGTTTCTGCCGAGCGCTATGGTACTGACAATCATCCGACGGATGGTTGCACAGCCTTTTTTGTTATTTGTGGTGTGGATCGGTTTTGCGATCGCAATAGGCTTGACGGTAAGCATCCCAGTCTATGCAGAAGCCGCAGGATATCGGTTACTCATCAATGCAATCAGCGAAAAGCAGCAACCTGGAACACGCCTCCCTCCGTTTTCGTTAATCTATAAATTCGGCAGTGCCAAAACAAAACCCATCACCTACGAGCAATGGCGACAGGCCGATCGTGCACTTGCAAATGTGGAAGGGTACGGCATTGATCTGCCGACGCCGCCACGGGTCCGGTATGCCGCTACCGAAAAACTCGATGTCCATTTTGCAGACAGTAAACCAACGACACCTGCACTCGTGCGCGCTCGTATCGGCTTTTTGAGTGATTTTAATCAACATGCACGATTGGTATCTGGGCGTTTTCCTGTTGAATGGAATGGGAGCGGTCCACTTGAGGTGTTACTTGCCGAAAACACCATCAACAAAAGCATCATAC
>CAIZHO010000461.1 GCA_903932805.1 uncultured Roseiflexaceae bacterium
ATCACCACCGAAACCGAGATGCATATGACGGCAATCCGCGATATTTTACTGAGCAAAGCATTGCGGCGTAATTTGTCGATCAAGGTCTTCAAGATGAACGACGTCCAGGATGTCGCCGGTGGTCGGGTCAAACAGGTCATCACCCTGCAAAAGGGTTTGGCCGACGACGTCGCCAAAAAAATCCAGCGCTTTTTGAAGGACAAGTTCCCCAAAGTGCAGGGTCGCATCCAGGGCGAGTCGATTCGGGTCGGCAGCAAGAGCCGAGACGATTTGCAGCTGGTCATCAGCGCGCTCCGCGAGGCTGCCGACGAGTTCCCCGTTGCATTGCAGTTCAATAATTACCGGTGATGTGCACGTACTGATGCGCGCTAGTAGGAACCACTCATGAAGATACATCTGATTACCCTCGGCTGCCCCAAGAATTCCGTCGACAGCGAGGGGATGACGGGGATCCTACAGGCACAGGGGCATACGACCGTCGCCGAATCCGAGCAGGCCGATGTGGTCATCGTCAATACCTGTAGCTTTATTGCGTCGGCCCGCGACGAGACCATTGCCGTCCTGCACGAAATGGGTGCCAAAAAGCACGTCGGGCAGAAGCTCATCGCCGCCGGTTGTATGGCCGAAAGCCACGGCGACCTGGTCAAGGCCGTTGCTGGCGTCGATGCCATCTTGGGCACACGCGAGTGGATGCGCATCGGCGAGGTCATCGGCGAGCAACCCAAGACAGCGCCCGCCAAGAACACGTTTGCCGTCGGCAATCTGATTGACCTCAAGCCGGTCGATCCGACTGCGATCGACCTCAAAGTACCTGGCGAATACGCCGACTGGCGCACATCGCAAATCCAGCGCAGTGTGACCGGACCATCGGCCTACCTCAAAATTTCGGACGGCTGTAATCTGCGCTGTGCCTTCTGCACGATTCCGTCGTTCAAAGGCGATATGCGCTCCAAGAAGCCCGAGGCGATTTTGGCCGAAGCCACGCAGTTGATGGAGCGCGGCGTCCAAGAGATTATCTTGGTTGCACAGCATTTGACCGACTACGGCCGTGATTTGGGGATGAAGGACGGATTAGCCGAGCTCCTCGAGCAGTTGTGCACCGTTGTGCCCGAAGGTCGTTGGATCCGCTTGATGTACGCCTACCCACACGGGATCACGGCGCGCCTCATCGCGGTGATGAAAGCACACCCACAAATCGTCAAATACCTCGACATGCCGTTGCAACACGCAGACCCGGCCACATTACGGCGGATGCGTCGCCCACCCGATATCGAGCGGACCAAGGGCATCATCCGCGATTTGCGCGATGCCATGCCCGAGATTGCGATTCGATCGACCTTCATCGTCGGGTTCCCCGGCGAGACAAAGGACGAGTTTCTCAGTCTGACCGAGTTTTTGAGCGAAATGACGCTCGACCGCGTCGGTGTGTTCCGCTACAGCGACGAGCCGGGTACGCACGCCACGACGTTGGAGGCCAAGGTACCGCAGAAGCAGATCGAGCGGCGCTGGCACAAAGTGATGCAGCTCCAGCAAGAGATATCGACCCAACGGCAACAGGCATGGCGCGGCAAAACCGTCGAGATGCTCATCGAAGGCACGGGTTCGGATGATCAAGGGCGACCATTGTTGGTCGGTCG
>CAIZHO010000462.1 GCA_903932805.1 uncultured Roseiflexaceae bacterium
CAGTTATCAGTTATCAGTTATCAGTTATGTGAAGAGACATTGCGTGTGGAGTTTTATTCGGGGAAGCGGTCACGCAGAGACGCAGGGGCAGGAAGTAATGAGTAGTTATCAGTGATCAGGTTTCAGTGATCAGGTTTCAGACACGGCATCTGGAGGTTTTTAGGGATGCGGTCACGCAGAGACGCGGGGCGTCAGAGATTTTAGCGCATCAGCATAAACTTATTGACATACCGAAAAATGCTCTGCGCTCAATTTGCGCACTCCTCACTGCTAGCTGAAAACTACTAACTACTAACTACTATCTGCTAATTACCCCCTGTTTTTGCACCAGAGTGCATACAAAAGCCCCGGGAGCAATGCGCTCACGGGGCCATTATTTGCCACGAGAAAAACTCAGACCGTCAGAGTGGGATAGCCGGCGTAGTCACCTAAGTGGGCGACGGAGCCAGCGCCGACTATGGCGCCGAGGTGCAACGCCTCGGGGATGCTCTTGCCGCGCAGCAATCCGGCAATGAAGCCAGCGTCGAAGCCGTCGCCCGCGCCGACAGGGTCAATCACTCGCTCAGCGGCTACGACCGTGGCCTCGTAGCGTTGGCCGTCGACGATGGCCAATGCCCCGCGTTCGGCACGTTTGAGGACGACCGTCTTGATCCCCAGCGCGACGGCTGACGACAGATAGTGCTCGTCGTCGCCGGACCCAAACAGTGCCGCTGCGTCTTCGTGGCCCATCAGCATCACGTCCACTGCGGCAGCGATGGGGGTCAGGGTCGATCGGGCGTTTTCGGCGGACCACAGCCGCGGCCGGAAGTTGGGATCAAATGTTATCAGCACCCCGGCGGCCTTGGCCAAGCCGATTGCGTGGGTGCACAAGGCGGCGGCGCGCTCGCTGAGGGCCGGTGTGATGCCGGTCAGGTGCATCGCCTTGATGCCAGCGAAGTGACTGGCGTTCAGATCTTCGGGGCCCATGTTGGCGGCTGCAGAGCCGGCGCGGTAATAAAACACGCGGCGCGCACCGTCTGCCAACCACTCGCGGAAGAACACACCGGTCGGGCGCGTTGCATCAACCTGCATGGCACTGGTGTCGACGCCTTCGCCTGCAAGAATATCAACCATGCGCCGACCGAACGGATCATTACCGATGCGCGTATGAAATCGTGAAGTAACACCCAAACGGGCCAACGCGATGGCGCAATTTGCCTCGGCACCGCCGATGTCCCATTTGAGCAGCGGTGCGTCATCAATCACCACCGGATCAGGTGGGTACAACACGGCCATACACTCGCCAAATGTCAGAACTTCTGGCATGACTACACCCCCCGCAACGCTGCGACACAAGCGCGTGCGCCGTTGGTCAACTGCTGCCAATCACCGGCGTCGACTGCCTTGGCGGTCACCAGGCTACCGCCGATACCGACACCGGTCGCACCTGCTGCCAAATACGACTGCAGATTGCTGGCGTCGATGCCGCCGGTGGGGATGAGCTTGAGGAACGGCAACGGGGCCAAGATGTCTTTGATGTAGGCCGGGCCGAAATTGCGGGCGGGGAAGATCTTGATGAACTCGGCCCCGGCCTCGTGGGCGGTCAACGCCTCGGTTGGGGTCAACGCACCGCAGCAGGTGGGGATGCCGGCTTTGGTCGCCTTTTTGATGACCTTGGGGCGCACGGCGGGGGTCACCAAGAACTGTGCACCGGCAGCGATCGACTCGGTCGCGTCTTGTTCGGACAACACGGTGCCAACACCGACCAACATGCGGTCGCCGAGGGCATTGCGCACCTTGCTGACAGCAGCGAATGCGCCACTGCCGGTCAACGTATATTCGATTGCGTTGATGCCGCCGGCCAGAAGTGCTTCGGCGACGGCCAAGGCACGGTCATAATTATCGAGGCGCACAATCGCGACGATTTGGGCTCGTGCGACTGCTTCGCTGTACTTCCCCATGGATGGCTCCTTCGGCGTGTCGATTGCTCGTCATGTCTGCCACCTATCATACACCGATTTGGCATCGTTGCAGGGAGGGGAGGTGTATAATAAACACACTTTCCCTGACGAAAGGTTCGTATGGCAGACGCACCCCGTGCACAACGCATCCCCGTCACACACACCCTCCACGGCACCACCCGCGTTGACCCGTACAGCTGGTTGCGCGAGCGCGCTAACCCGGCGGTGCATGCCTACCTCGCTGCCGAAAATGCCTATGCCGCCGAGCACCTCAACCAGACCCTGCAGACGCAGCTGACCAATGAACTCGTCGGCCGCTTAGCAGCCACGGACGAGAGTGCGCCGCAGCGTATCGGGGCATATTGGTACCAATTTCGCCTGGCGGCGGGTGCACAGTACCCCGTATTGGTGCGTTGGCCGCACGCCGATCCAGCGCAGGTTGCGGTCGTCATCGATGTCGTCGCCGAGGCAGCTGGACAGTCCTTTTGCAAGCTGGGGAGCTGGCGGGTCAGCCCCGATGGTGCGCTGGTGGCGTTCCTGATCGACAACAACGGCAGTGAGCGCTTCACGCTCCATATCCGGCGCATTGCCGATGCACGCCCGTGTATCAGCCCCGTCGACGATTTGTACTATGGGCTCGAGTGGTCGCCCGATAGTCAGGTCATCTATGCGGTGCGCCCCGACGAGGCCTGGCGCCCCAGCGAAGTGATTGCCTGGCGCTTTGGGGACCGCAAGCAACCTGCGCAGCGCATCTACCACGAGCCTGACGAGCGCTTCAATGTCGACTTGGCGGCGTCGGGTGATGGACTGCATCTGCTGATTGGCAGCTACAGTGCGCAAACCTCAGAGGTGTGGCTATTTGACGCACAATCCGCGCTCAGCGTCGGCTGTGTGGCGCCACGCGACGCGGGGGTCGAATACAGCGTTGCAATGGCGGGTACGCGCGTCTATCGGCTGACCAACCACGGTGCCACCAATTTCACCCTTTTTTCCAAACTGCTCGACCAGAGCGAATGGACACATGTCGTCCCTGAGCGGAGCGACACGCTCATCGAGCATATCACCGTCCTTCTCGATTATGTCGTGCTGTGGGTCCGCCGCGGTGGATTGCCGGGCATCGAATATCTGGCGCACGGGTCTATGACACTCCAGGCACTGGCGTTCCCCGACGCTGCCTATAGCTTGGCCGACACCGACAGCCACGAGTACGCCGCCAACGTGTTGGTGTATGGGTATGCGACGCCGGTGATGCCGAGGGTGACGTCTGCCATCGACCTTGCCAGTGGAACCGTCGATGTGCGCAAGCGAGAGGCATTAGGATGCGCACACCGTCCCGAGGAGTACCTCGTCGAGCGTGTCCATGCGACGGCGCGTGACGGCGCGCAGATCCCGCTGACCATCGTCGCCCATCGTAGTGTCGCCCGCGACGGGACGGCACCCGCGCTCCAGATCGGCTACGGCGCGTACGGTGCCAACCTCAATGTCGGCTTTGTCATCGAGCGCCTCAGTCTGCTCGAACGCGGCGTCGTGCTGGCGTTTGCCCATGTCCGTGGCGGTGGTGAAGGCGGCCGTAATTGGTATCTCAACGGCAAGCTGGCGCACAAGCAGCACACGTTTGACGACTTCATCGACTGCTCGCAGTACCTCATCGAGCAGCGCTACACCAGCGCGGCACGGTTGGCGTGCTATGGGCGGAGTGCGGGTGGGTTGCTGGTCGGTGCGGTTGTGACCCAACGACCCGAGCTGTATGCCGCAGCGATTGCACTGGTACCGTTTGTGGACGTCATCAATACGATGTGCGACCCAACGATCCCATTGACCGTACCCGAATACGAAGAATGGGGCAATCCGACCATCCCTGCCGAAGCGGCGGTGATGCAAGGCTATTCGCCCTATGACCACACCGTTGCCCAGCGCTACCCGGCGTTGTTATTGACGGCGGGGTTCCAAGACCCGCGGGTGTCGTATTGGGAGCCGGCCAAGTGGATTGCAGCGCTCCGCCATGCGGCACCGGCGGGGACGTATTATCTCGTTACCGATATGCACGCTGGGCACGCCGGCAAAAGCGGACGGACCGCTATTATGGCCGACCGTGCCATTGAGTACACCTTCTTGTGTCAGCACCTCGCGCTGCCACATCTACCATTGCTCCTAGAGGAACGCACATGACGACACACACCGAACGCCCCGGCATGTTTGGCCCGTATGGTGGCAGTTATATCCCTGAGACGCTTGCACCGTCGGTGGCGACCCTTATCGAGGCATATGCCGCCATCAAAGACGATGCGTCGTTTTGGGCAGAGCTCGCCGGTCTGCAGGCATCGTTCATCGGCCGCCCTACCGCATTGACACATGCAAAGCGGTTGACCGCCCACTGTGGTGGCGCTCAGATTTACCTCAAACGTGAGGATTTGGCGCACACCGGTGCCCACAAAATCAATAATGCGCTCGGTCAGGGATTGTTGGCCAAGCGCATGGGCAAAACCCGCATCATCGCCGAAACGGGCGCCGGCCAGCACGGCGTCGCCACTGCGGCGGTATGTGCGTTGTTGGGCATGGAGTGTGTGGTCTACATGGGTGTGGACGACATCGAACGGCAAAAGCCGAATGTCTTTCGGATGCGCTTGATGGGGGCCGATGTACGTGGTGTGACATCTGGCTCGCGCACCCTCAAAGATGCCATCAACGAAGCGATGCGCGACTGGGTGTCGAACCCGGATTCGTACTACCTGCTCGGTTCGGCATTGGGACCGCATCCGTACCCGACCATGGTCCGTGACTTCCAGTCCATCATCGGCTGCGAGGCGTATGGTCAGATCCGCACGGCAGCAGGGCGATTGCCCGACCTCATTATTGCCTGTGTGGGCGGTGGATCGAACTCGATCGGCATGTTCCACCCCTTCCTCGAGCACAGCGCCATCAAAATGCGCGGTGTCGAGGCA
>CAIZHO010000463.1 GCA_903932805.1 uncultured Roseiflexaceae bacterium
CCGATCTTTAATGGAGAAATATGGCTTCTACCGCATCATGACGATCGCCGCGCTGATTAGTTGTGTATATTACTTTGCCATCGGATTGGTCCCTGACCTCACGGCAATCTTATTCTTCTCGGTCTTCATCGGGATGGTGAATCCCGGGATTGATATTGCGCACTTTAATATTTTGCTCCAGGTCTGTTCCCCACAACGGAGAGCGCTAGCCTTGGGTATCTTTGTGACGATCATGAACTTCGGATTGATGGTAAGTAGCTTGATTGTGTCGCCAATGATTGATTGGATTGGCCCACAAGCACTGGTGATCGGGTTGGGAGTACTCCGCCTGCTCGGTGGCTTGCTGTTTGTTGTTAACCCAGTTGTGCGAAATGAAAAGCTTCATACCCAAACCGCAGACTGATTGATGTTTATTGGTACAATATACGTTGGTGATGCAATCGACAAGAGGTACATGATGGAATATCGAAGACTCGGCCGTTCCGGCCTCAAAGTAAGCGCGCTCTCGTTGGGTGCATGGGTAACCTATGGCGGCCAAGTCGGCCAAGATACCGCCGAGGAGTGTATGCACGCCGCCATCGAGCACGGGGTGAACTTTTTCGACAATGCCGAAGGCTATGCAGGCGGCAAAGCCGAAATCGTGATGGGCAATGTCATCAAGAAAGCCGGCTGGCGTCGTGAAGATCTCGTGGTTTCGACCAAGATATTCTGGGGCGGATCAGGACCAAATGACACGGGACTGTCACATAAGCATGTCATCGAAGGTGTGAACAACGCCCTCAAACGATTTCAAATGGATTATGTCGACTTGGTCTATTGTCATCGCCCCGACCCCCAAACCCCCATCGAAGAAACCGTGCGCGCCATGGACATTGTCATTCGGCAAGGCAAAGCGTTTTACTGGGGAACATCGGAATGGTCTGCAGACGAAATCCGCAGTGCCTATGGCATTGCTCGCGAATTTGGGCTGACACCACCACTCATGGAACAGCCACAGTACAACCTGTTCCATCGCGATCGTGTCGAAAAAGAGTACGCGTTGCTGTATCGAGACATCGGCCTCGGCACAACCATCTGGAGCCCGCTTGCATCGGGAATGCTGACCGGCAAATATCAAAACGGTGTACCAGCAGATAGTCGTGGGAGCGTCAAAGGCTACGAATGGCTGCAATCGAGTTTGACGGATGCGCAACGTGTCGCAGCTGTCGGTCGACTCAGTCGCATTGCAGCAGATCTCGGTGTCCCACTGGCACAAATGGCACTCGCCTGGTGTCTCAAGAACCCCAACGTCAGCAGTGTGATAACCGGCGCGAGCCGTGTCGGCCAGGTGCAGGAGAATATGAAGGCACTCGCTGTTGTTCCCATGCTCACAACCGATGTGATGGGCGCAATCGACGCTGCGTTGGCCACAGCCTAACGACCAATGAATTACTCTACCGGGGCCAGAATGTTCCCCGGTAGAATCGAAAGAGTGACATGCGTACACCAGTAGATCTTTATATTCTGCATGCGTTGCCGGGTTTCGACGCGATTGTGGCAGAAGAACTCAAGCGTCTGCCCGAAAAAGCCGTCATCCAGGACCAACTCGTGCATGCCGGGCGCAATGGCATGATCATCATTGCATACCCCGGTGATGTCGAAGATTTACTGGAACTGCGGACGGTTGATGATGTCTTTATCCTCGTCGCACAGTACAACGACCTCCCGCCCAAATACTCTGCACTTAAGATGATCAAAGAGCGCTTGCTCCAAAACACTGCCATCACCGCCGCCACCGCGAAAGTGCGGGCTTTGTATCCAAAACGTGGTGGCGAAGGGAAACTCCGTTATCGCGTGATTTCTCGGCAACAGGGACTGATGCCATACCGTCGCGTTGACCTCCAAGAAACAGTCCAAAAAGCAATCGGCCAACGCGAAGACATTCGATGGCACATCGCCGAACAGGGTGTCGAGTTCTGGGTGACCC
>CAIZHO010000464.1 GCA_903932805.1 uncultured Roseiflexaceae bacterium
AGGGCATCGACTTAGGCAAAGATCGCCAGGCGTTGCAACGTCTGAAGGAAGCTGCCGAAAAGGCCAAAATCGAACTGTCAAGCATGTCTGAAACCGAGTTGAACCTGCCGTTCATCACGGCTGACGCCAGTGGTCCCAAGCATTTGCAGATGCGCATGAGCCGTGCCAAATTCGAGCAGTTGACGGCGAGCTTGACGGAGCGCCTGCGTGGTCCGGTCACCCAGGCTCTCAAAGACGCCGGGTTACAGGCAAGCGCACTCGACGAAGTCGTGCTGGTCGGTGGTTCGACCCGTATGCCCGTGGTGCAAGAGTTGGTACGTAAGCTGACCAACAAAGAACCCAACAAGAGCGTGAACCCCGACGAAGTCGTTGCGATTGGCGCTGCCATTCAAGCGGGTGTGCTCGGTGGGGATATCAAAGATGTGGTGTTGCTCGATGTGACGCCATTGTCGTTGGGGCTCGAAACACTGGGTGGTGTGATGACTCGCTTGATCGAGCGGAACACGACAATCCCAACCCGTAAGAGCGAAATCTTCTCGACCGCAGCGGACAACCAGACAGCGGTGGACATCCACATCATGCAGGGTGAGCGCGAGCTGGCGACCGACAACATGACACTGGGTCGATTTCGTCTCGAAGGGATTGCCTCTGGCCCCCGTGGGACGCCCAAAATCGAAGTAACCTTTGACATCGATGCCAATGGTATCTTGAATGTGTCTGCCAAAGACCAGAACACCGGCAAAGAGCAGCGCATTACGATTACGGCGAGCACCAATCTCAATAAGGATGAAGTCGAGCGAATGGTACGTGATGCGCAATCACACGCCGAAGAAGATAAGACCAAACGTGAGATGATCGAACTAAAGAATCGATCTGACAGCCTTGCGTATGACAGTGAAAAAACACTGAATGAAATTGCATCGAAAATCGACGGTGCAATGGTCGAAAAGATCCGTACGGTGATCGCAGAACTGCGTACCGCGATCGGCAACGAGAACGAATCGTTGATGAAGAGCACCGGCGAAGAACTTGCACAGTTGATGGGTGAAGCATCCCAACAGGCTGCAGCTGCAGGTGATTCGGGAGCCAAACCCAAGGCAAACGACGATGTTGTTGACGGTGAATACACGGTCGATTAACCAGCTCTGAGACGGGGCACGGCACTTGCAAGAGTGCCGTGCTTTTGTGTGTGTATTGCATGCAAAACTACTGATTAAGATGCGAAACAAGGAGTTGCTCTCAAGAAATCTATTGCAGATTTTTCCATAATGCTAGTAAAAAAGAGTTCACGAACGATGCCGTATGGTATACTAGTTTGAGTATCCTACCGTGAGACAACGGAGTACATGGTATTGGTAGACGTGATTGTTGTACTGTGTGTATCGCTCTATGCGGTACTTGGGTTTTATTGGGGGGCGATTCGCCAGCTTGTTGCATTAACGAGCGTGGTGGCAGGCCTTGTCGTCAGTGGGAGACTTGGGATACCCTTCTCGCATTTTGTGGCAATCGTTGTCCCATCCCAGCACGGTGCAATCCTCGCGTCTGTTGTTCTTTTGCTTCTGCTGGTAAATGGGAGTGCGAGTTACCTTGCATCTGTCATACAGCAGCGATATGGCCTGATTGCATTGGGGATTATCGATCACAGCGTAGGCGCGTTTCTCGCGGTAATTCAAGCACTGGTGACATTGGTTGCGTTGATATTGGTGGGTATTGCATACCCGATTGGTGACTGGCATGAGGTGCTGACTGGGTCATCGGGTGTCAAGATTTTGATATATTTCTTTGGTGGTGCGGTACTGTCCTTCATCCCCGAGCCGTTGCAATCTGCATTGCGCGTCGTGGTCTACCGATAGGCTCATTTACAAACACCCCGCTCTTTGCTACTATGAATAGGTATAAAGGGTTATGATTGGAGCGGCATGGACACACAGGCATTGGCTCGACGCATTGTCGAACTGGCAGAAGACAAACAAGCGACCGATATCGTCTTGTTAGACTTACGTTCACTGCGTACGTTTGCCGATTATTTTATTATTTGCACGGGTGAATCCGATCGCCAACTCAAGGCAGTGCTTGATTCGGTCGAAGAAGGTGTCGCCAAGGAATTTGGCTACGAATCCATCCCCGAAGGCAAGACTGAGGCGGGTTGGGTGCTTCTCGACTATGTCGATATTGTTGTACACATCTTTTCGAAGGAAATGCGTGAGTTTTACAAGCTCGAAAAGCTGTGGAACGAAGCAGCGCCTCTCGTTGTTGTTCAGTGAGGTATACGATGCAGACAGGACGTTCTCGACTGATTGACTTTAGCCTCGGTGCAGCAATTGGTGCTGCGCTCGGATTAGTGCTCGGTTCGTTGCTGACGTACTGGATCGGTGACGAGACAATTCGCGCGCTCCGGCACGGTTTGCAGAAGGACGACACGCAGCCGAACTTCGAAAAACTGCTCCAGTAGTCGATTTCTACCGGAAACACCCCTGCCACACAGTGGCAGGGGTGTTTTTTGTGGGTTACCGCTGTTTTTCGTTGCCGATCCAGTCTTGGGCGCCATCCGCCCAGTGTTCTTTCTTCCAGATGGGGGCGACTTCTTTGATGCGGTCCATGATCCACCCGGTCGCCGCCAATGCAGGCCCGCGATGTGCCGCTGCGACGACCACGATGACGGCTTTTTCGCCGAGCTCGAGCACTCCAATCCGATGGTGGATGGCCACGCGCCCAATGGCAAAGGTAGCTTGGGCCTCTGCGGCAATATTAGCCAGGACGGGGACAGCCATCTCGACGTATGCTTCGTATTCGAGTCGGGCAGTTGCGCGCTCGCCGAAGTGGTCTCGTACCGTGCCTGCAAACATCACGATTGCCCCCATGTCAGGAGCAGCCACTGCTGCTTCGAGGGGAGCAGCGACGAGTGGCTCACTGGTTACCCAAAAAAGTGGTGTGCCAGAGCCCCCGCTGACGGGAGGGATAAATGCAACGGTGTCGCCTGCGTTCACCGGAGTTGTCGCATCGCCAAAGCGTTCGTTGCACGCCAACAAGACCCGTCCACGGTATGGGGTAAAGGCTGGGTAGCGCACTTCGAGGACATCCCATATTTGACCGAGTGTCGAACCATCGGCGACATCGATACGTTCTGAGGCCGTACCGGTGATATCGCGATGGGCTGCGAAAAATCGAACGGTGATCTGCATGCTGATTACCTCATCGGGACGCCGCGTGAGCGGAGATATGTTTTGGCTGCGGCGATGGTGTGGTCCCCGAAGTGGAAGATACTCGCTGCCAAGACTGCATCAGCCCCCCCGTCCATGAGGCCAGCGTAGAGGTGCGCGAGCGTACCAGCACCACCCGACGCGATGACAGGTATCGATACACGGGCTGTTATCGCGCTGAGGAGTTCGATGTCGTACCCGGCATAGGTACCATCTGCATCCATGCTATTGATCACCAACTCACCTGCGCCGAGTTCTGCGCCACGGACCGCCCAGGCGACCGCATCGAGACCGGTTGAACGGGCGTTCGCCCCCGTATGGGTAAACACCTCCCAAGACGGGGGCGCACCGGGGGCCGAAGTGCGCCGTGCATCGATTGAGAGGACGATGCACTGACTGCCGTAGCGTTTTGCGCCATCGGTGATGAGCTGCGGGTTGAGTACCGCCGCAGTATTGATCGAAATCTTGTCTGCGCCGGCCCGGAGCATGCGGTACATGTCGTCAACGGTGCGGATGCCGCCGCCGACCGTTAATGGGATAAACACTTGCGCGGCTGTACGTTCGACCACCTCGACCATGATGTTGCGATCATCGGAACTTGCGGTGATGTCATAAAAGACGAGTTCATCAGCGCCGCTGTCGTTGTAGAAGGCCGCCAGGACCACCGGATCGCCCGCGTCACGATGATCAAGGAACGATACCCCTTTGACGACGCGACCTGCTTTGACGTCGAGACACGGGATGATGCGACGTTTGAGCATAGTTAGCGGCTCTTTCCATCGGCGTCTGGTGGTGTCATGCGTTCGGTCTTGATGCGTTCGAGCATACTCGAGAGATTTTTGGTGAGCATCCCGAGTAATTCGATTTCGCGCGTGTCGATATCCATGAAGTGGGCGACGTGCTCATGCTGCATGTTTTCGAGGCGGTTGCTGGTCCGCGTGATGCGTTGTTCGAGGTCACGAACATAGCTGTCGACGCGTTCGATCCAGGTCGTAATCTGGCGGAGCTGACGGTCTTCCATTTCTTGAATCGAAGTAATCTTTTCGTCCTGTTGCAGACGAATTTCTTCGATGCGTTGTTGGTTCGACAAAAAGCGTTCGGTCGAGGTTCGTTCGATTTGCTTGGTCTCTTGCAGGAGTTCAGAGATACGGTTCGACACCACGACAAGCTGTTCTGGGATTTCGTTGACCACTTTGTCGATTTGTGAGCGAAAGTCATCGACACGGAGCAAACGGCTCTGTTGTTCGCTGATGAGGAGTTTGCTGTCAGCGACGAGTTGTTGATTTTCGGCAGATTGGCGGCGAAGTTGCTGCTTTTCGATTTGGACTTCCTCGAGGATTTTACGTAGTTCTGCGCGTCGTGTGTCTTCGGCGGTTTGGAACGTATCAAGGCGTGAGAGCACATTGCGATAGCGCTCGTCTGATTCTCGCACGAGGGCAAAGAGCGCGCCTGTTTTTTGTTCGCTTTCGTTGAGCCGATTGATCAGGCTGGCGACCGTGACCCGGTCGGTTTTGCGGGCTTCGGCGAGTTCTTGAATCTGCGATTGCATATCCCGAATGGGGCGCACGCCTTCGTCGATTTTGACCAACGTGCTGGCGAATTCTTTGCGCAGGCTGGTAATCTCGCGGCGGAAGCCTTCGACTGTTTGGGTGAGTTCTTGGGCATTGCGTGCAAATTGATTGTTGAGCTCGGCGACTTCGCTTTCAGTTTTGCGGATGTGCTCGAACGAGAGTTGGTACTTTTGGGTTTGATCGCGGAGCATACGCCGGAGCTCATCGATTTGGTTTTGCAGATGGGTCATCTGTGTTTGGCCGGCGTTACGGCTCCGTTCTTCGGCGAATTTTTCGCTGATGTTGGGATTTGAATCGCTCATAGAGCCTCCGATGCAAGCGCCTGGAGCGCGGCTGGTATCGTAATATCACCGGTGTAGAGTGCCCGTCCGACCACCGCACCATGGATCCCGCGGCGGGCGAGCACAAGCAGTTGTGCGGTTTTGCTGACACCACCAGATGCGATGATGCGCGGTCCGTTAGGGGTGATGAGCGCCGCAGTAGCATCATAGTTTGGCTCAGTCATCGTACCATCTCGGCTGATGTCTGTGTAAATGACGCGGCTGACTCCTAACGCGGCCATGTGTGCAACCAAATCAGTGGCGGTGACCTGTGAGCC
>CAIZHO010000465.1 GCA_903932805.1 uncultured Roseiflexaceae bacterium
ATGCACATTAGTGGGCTGTACATTTATCCGATAAAAGGATGCCGCGGGATTGCAGTCGACACTGCTGCGGTGCACGACATAGGGCTTGAACACGACCGCCGCTATATGGTGGTCGATGAGCACAACCGATTTGTGTCTCAACGAGAGCACCCCGCGATGGCACGCATTGGAGTGACCCAAACAGCGACCGGTTGGGCACTCAATCGCGTGGACCTCCCGACGCTTCGCTGGGATCCCACACCGTACGGCACAGAATCTCATGTCCAAATTTGGAAGGATACTGTTGCCGTCGTCGATCAAGGTGCAGACGTCGCAGCCTGGTTTAGTACCGCCTTAGGGATACGCTGCAGATTGGTAGGTTTTGCGCCTGGGGTACGCCGTCTTGTGGACCAAACGTTTGCCATTTCGGCACAAGATGCAGTGAGTTTCGCGGATGGATATGCCAGTTTGCTCGTCACTGAAGCTTCGTTGGCGGACCTCAATTTACGCACCAAAGAACCAGTTCCCATGGATCGCTTTCGCCCAAACATAGTGGTGAGTGGTTCTCTTGCATGGGACGAAGATACGTGGCGCACGGTGACCGTTGGTTCGGTCGAAATGGTGGCCGTCAAAAAATGCGCCCGCTGTCTGGTAACAACGACTGACCAACAGAGTGGTGAGCGTCATGTTGAGCCGTTGCACACATTAGCAGTGTTCCGGCATATCGGCCACGGCCTGATTTTCGGGCAAAATATGATTCACATCGGACGGGGAACTATACGCGTCGGCGATACGATTACGGTCTCATAACTGTTGACAGCCCGGACGCCACCTCTGCGAGGTGGCGTTTTCTATTCAAAAACGAGCGGGAGCTCTATCACACTTTCTTGCCCATTTACGGCAACACGGACCAGCATCTGCCATTCGCCGACCATGTTGATTTCGAGCTTTTCAAATGTGTAGCCGGCAGGTGTACTGAGTAATACCAACGGTGGCGTCATCATCCCGTGCTGGCGCATCACTGCGGTTAACGTCACTGTCGCATCAGAGATGACCGTCCCCTGTGTATCAGATACCGTCAAAACTCCCGATCGAAAGCCGAGTGTACGCTCATCAAATGTCATCGAGACACGATATGCCGTGTTTTGGGCGTCAATGGTGACTGGAACGGCACAGGCGACACAAACGAACAATGCACAGAAGAGTACCCAACGTCGCACGTTATGCTCCTTCTACATCTACCGTCACAGGGATTGTCAGAATTGTGCCATCTGTGCGAACCTGGAACCACAACGTGTACGACCCGGGCTGCGGAAATGCGTACACAAAGGTGACCGTGTTGCCGGGTTGGATTGCCGGTTGAAACGCCTCGTCCATCGTACCGACAGCATGGACATGACCATAGAGCTGTGTATCCGTACTACGAACGATAAGGTGTCCACGCATCCCCAACCATGGTTGTATCCCATTGATAGGCTCACCACCGCGCAAAATACTGACGTTGAGCGACACGGGTACACCTGCGACGATGCTTTGCTGCGCCTGTACCCGTACCTCGTACCCGTCAATCGCCTGTGGTACATCGAGTGAACCCGGGCTGGGGTAGCGCGTGGCAGTCCCCGGTATCGTCAAGTCAAACGACGCGATGGTAGAGCCGGAGTTGATCCGCTCTGTCTCGATACGACACGCATACGTCCCTGCGGGGATCCAGACTCGCGAAAGGACGAAGAGGCCAGCTGCACTGCGGGCAGGGTGTACGTGGACAAGCGCATTATTGCGTTCATCGATACAGACGGTGTGCATCAACGCATTGTGATGCGGCACGACATCGTCTACAGGCAGTCCGGTCGACCCATCGTACAGCCGAATCTGAAGTTCGGTGTCGGTCAACCTAGTGTGTTGCGTAATAAACGGTAGTGGTTGCGGCGTGGGGGTGTTCCATTCGAGTCTGATGTTCGGAATTGCACTCACGAGCCCAAGCGCCAAGACGAATGTCAACGACACAATCATGAGCGTTCGACTCACCATCCCGACCCACGCAGGCGCAGTTACCCAGAGTACCTGGACGCCCAAGACCAATGCCATCAGGCCGAACCCAACAAACAAAGGGATTGTTGTGACTGGGACGACTGCTTCTTGGATCATTACGGGGACGAGCACCGTGCCAGGCTGGCGGCGTTCGTCATCAACGGTGACCTCTATGTCCCATGCACCGGTCGTCGTTATCGGCATATCTACAACCGTAATCGGCACAAGCCCAGCGGGTATCGTGACTCGCTGCGGTGCTTCTTGCACCCCCGACAGTGATCGTGCTGCGACAGTCACCGTACCGACGCCCACAAACGGCGCATTGGGCAGAATCTTGATTGTGAGTGTCGTCGGAGCGCCTGTCGGAATGATTGCCTCGATCCGCAGTTGGTGGATGCCAGCATCAACTTCTAACACGCGTGACCCGCCAGCAACGAGTCCATGTGCGGACGCGAAGGATGGTGTACAGTGCATCAAAACAACGAAGCATATGAGTCCAACCAGCGAACGATGCATACTGAACCCCTGTGATACAACCGAAATATTCTGCACTAGAATGCCGTTTACGCATCAATGAAGCCATCATACCATGATGCATATGGTATGATACAAACGGTTCTTGCATGAGGTAACCACATGTTCAGTTCGCTTGTGCTGCATCCGGCGACCGTACATATTCCCATAGGCGTTTTTTTTGCAGCCTGCGTCCTCGCGGCCATAGCATATTCGCGTCGGAATCAGCAACTCGAAGGAACTGCCCAGACGTTAGTGACGTTTAGCTGGTTCTGCCTCATCCCCGCAACTATCACGGGCACGATCGATGCGGTCCAACGACTCGCTTCACCATCGACCCATCCAGATGCATTATTTTGGATCAATCTCCATGCGGGGAGCGCACTTGTATTGTGGCTTGTCATCTGGCAAGCATGGCAAATACGCCGTCGCATCATTGCGCAACCGTGTTGGGATTCTGCAAAATACCCTGCATATCTCGTGAGACTCGGGATTGGGTTTGCGTGCCTCATCCTATCGGGGTGGAGCGGTGGTCATATGGTCTATGAATTGAACGTCGGTATTCTACCCAAATAAGGTATGACGAATCATGACAGAAGTACTGAGCCTGTTGAACTTCATTGCGATTACCTGGTCAATGGAAGTCATGCGCGTCTTCGGGCTGTTGCGCTGGAGTGTTTCGGGAAAGGAAAATCTGCCACCACGACCGCAAGGAATGGTTTTGGTTGTTAATCACATTCAATGGCACGATATCCCTTTTATCGGATGGGCACTGCCGCTCTCACATCGTCCATGGTGGCTCGCCAAAGTCGAAATTGTCAATTCGGTTTTTGGATGGTGGTTCCACATGATGCATGTTATCCCGGTTCGGCGCGGTCAACGCGACATCCAGGCGATCGATCGCGCTGCAGAGGCAGCTCGCTCGGGCAAAGTAGTGATCATCTTCCCAGAGGGTACACGGAGCCATGACGGGCGTTTGCTGCAAGGGCGTGGTGGTACTGCGCGCATCGCACTGCGGGCTGGAGTCCCGATTGTGCCGATGGCAATTACTGGCACCCAAAAGAGTGTCTGGTTCAGCAAACGGCATATCACCATTGGAAAGCCCTATTACCCCGAAGTTCGGGGAACCGATGGCAACCTCGACAAAATTCCTGCCCCCGAAATGGCACGCCTGACGAACGAAATCATGCTCAAAATCGCTGCATTGCTGCCCAGCGACTACCACGGATACTACACCGAAATGATGCAAGAACAGGCTGTTCAACCCAACGACCAGTCGCAATCTGCGTAGCGGAGGTGCCTTGGATACACCGATTGTGCATCGTGTGGTGACATGGTTGAGCAGGGGATTTATTATCAACACCGTGCGCCTGTTGCTCAGTGTGCGCGCATTTGACTGGCGGGTGCAGTATGCTGCCCCATTGCCGGCATCGGGTACACCACTCTTATTTGTGAGCAATCACATCGAATGGCACGATGCACCACTAATCGGCTGGGCAATTCCTGACACGTATCATCTCTGGTGGTTTGCGAAAGCCGAACTGTTGAGACACTGGATGGGCTGGTGGTTTCGCATGTTACCGATGATCCCCGTCCAGCGAGGGATCGGCGATGCAACTGCACTCCAAGCCGCAATAGAGCGTGTACGTGGGGGAAATCCGATGGTCATATTCCCCGAAGGGACTTGGGATGATGGCCGCCTCCTGCGTGCCAAAACAGGTGCAGTGCGTATCGCCCTCGAAAGCAATGCCCTGATTATCCCTATTGGTGTAACCGGTCGTATGCAACCGCTTTGGTTCAGGCAGCGCAGCATCACCTTTGGTACACCCTTCCGACTCGAAGAACTCCCGTCGTATCGCCATACTCATGCCAAAAGTGAGCAATCGCTGAGAGACCTTACCACCGATCTCATGTTGCGTATCGCTACATTGCTCCCGGCAGAGTATCACGGGTATTATGCGAGTCACCACACCACAGCAACCGAACCATAGGAGCAGCACAATGTTTGCCTATCGCCATTTCGCCTTCATCCACTGGTTGAGTGCATATCTGCGTCGTTGGGGGATCTTCAATTGGACGGTGCGCGGCGTTGAATCGTTGCCCACGGCGGGGACGCCGTTTGTATTGGTCGTCAACCATATCAAATGGAGCGATATTTGGTTGGTCGCAGCTACTATCCCACTCACACATATTCCCCATTGGCTGGCCAAAGCCGAATTGTTCGGCCCACTCACGCGTTGGTGGTTTGAGGGTATGCAAGCAATCCCTGTCCGGCGCGGCCAAAACGATGTGTCAGCGATCGATATGGCGGTCGATACGCTCAAAGCGGGCAACATCATGATCGTGTTCCCGGAAGGGACGCGCAGTGGGAATGGAAAGCTCAAAAAAGGCCGTGGTGGGGCGATGCGCATGGCTTTGCGTGCAGGGGTCGCGATGGTACCCGTTGCTATCACAGGGGTCGAAGGGGGATTACGCGCACCGGCAAGCATTACGTACGGGCCTGCGTGGACACCGCGTGCCGTGAGTGGAGTCGACACCATTGACCCCGACGAAATG
>CAIZHO010000466.1 GCA_903932805.1 uncultured Roseiflexaceae bacterium
ACAGAAGTCCGTTCATATGCACCCTTTTTCACTGTACTAGTCATATTGTAGTAGTGCAATGCGAACCGATGGGTGAAAACAAGATGAGGGTTTGCAGTAATCCTGTTAGAACAGGGTTGTAATGATGTAAAACATTATAGGTACCATGAACAAGATGGAATCGATCCGATCCAGCATACCCCCATGACCAGGGAGGATCGAGCCTGCGTCTTTGATGCCGAGTTGGCGTTTGATATGCGATTCGGCAAGGTCGCCTATGGGCCCCAACACGCCCGCGAGCGCGCCGAGGGCAATTGTGATGAGGGGCGACAGCGGTAGGCCAAATAATGCAGAGACCACAAACGCAGTGATGATGGCACCAAAAAAGCCGCCAATGCTACCCTCCCAGGTCTTTTTGGGGCTGAGACGTGGAGCGAGCGGAGTTTTGCCAAAGCTGCGACCGCTAAAGTACGCACAGGTGTCGGCCAGCCACGTGGTTGCCAATGTAAAGACAATCCACGCAAAACCGGAGCTAACGCCTGTTATGAGTGCCTCGGGATTGAGTGGTGTTTCAACGGTGCGCAGCAAAATGAGGTGCGAGAGCAGGAACGGAATATAGAGCATCGCGGCGAGACTGAACGCCCACGAGTACAGCGGCTGTTCGTCTTCGGTACGGAGGACCGCTATGCACAAAGAAACAACGGTTCCGATTGCAATAACCGGTGCAAATGATGCAATGCTGTCAGAGTCTCGCCATGCGCTGCCGACCAACGCACCAGCAAAAATGTACCAAAATGGCAGGTACGGGCGGAGTTTGCGCTCTGCCATGCTCCCAAATACTTCGCTCAAACAAATGAACGAAGCAATCAAGACAAGGATTGCCACACTGGTGACCGACCACCAGAGCAATGCGATAAGAATAGGGAGTAACGGCACGACCGTTAAAATCCGTTGCAAAACAGGGTTAGGCATTGGAGCCAACGCCCCCGTACCGGCGGTCTCGTTTGCCATAATCGTCTATCGCCTGCTGTAACAATTGCGGAGTGAAATCCGGCCAGAACACCTGTGTTGGCCAATACTCACTATAGGCTGCTTCCCATATCATAAAGTTCGAGAGGCGCCATTCGCCACTGGTGCGAATAATGAGGTCCAAGTCAGGCACACCATGACTCGAGAGGTGTTCGCTGATCAGCTGTTCACTCACATCAGCAGGCGTTGCTCCGCTCGAGACGATGGATTTGACGGCATTCACAATATCTTGGCGACCACTGTAGTTGAAGGCAACACAGAGGGTGATTCGCGTACAATGGGCGGTTCGTGCGACCGAATGCCGGATTTTTTCCGCCAAGTGCGGAGCAATCCCCGTGAGTGAACCGAGGTGTTGAATGCGTACATTCTCGTTGATGAGCGTATCGACTTCACGATCGAGAAATTCACCGAGCAGCATCATGAGCCCTTGGACTTCGAGCGAAGGGCGACGCCAGTTTTCGGTAGAAAATGCATAGAGAGACAGATATTTGATGCCCATGTTTGCAGCTGCGCGAATAATCGGTTGGATGTTTTCGACCCCCGCACGGTGCCCAGCATGACGGGAACGGCCTTTTTGGGTCGCCCAACGACCATTACCATCCATGATGATGCCAATGTGTCGGGGGATACGCTGGTTGTCGGTGCTCGCGGTTGCATCGGTCATGGTGTACCTAGATCTCCAGCACTTCTGCCTCTTTGTGTGCCCCGATTTGTTCCAGCTCTTTGGTGGCTTTGTCCACCAGTTCCTGGAGCTTCTCGCCGCCGCGACGTTGCTCGTCTTCGGAGATCATCTTTTCAGACTCGAGTTCTTTGAGTGATTCCATACCTTCACGGCGGACATTTCGCAACGCCACTTTGCTCTCTTCAACGCGGGATTTGACCTGCTTGACGAGTTCACGACGGCGGTCCTCGGTGAGGGGTGGCAAGTTGAGCCGGATGATGCGCCCATCGTTGTTGGGGTTGAGCCCCAAATCTGAGACTTTAATAGCCTTTTCGATGGATTTGATCATGCTGGCATCGAATGGTTGGATCACAATCATCCGTGGGTCTGGGGTGGTAATCGAAGCCATTTGATTGAGCGGCAGCATGTCGCCATATGCCTCGACCTGGAGGTGTTCGACCAAAGCGGGAGTTGCACGGCCGGTGCGGATGCTTACGAGTGAATGACGCAATGCTTCGGCGGTCTTTTTGAGGCGCACTTCGGCGTCTTTGAGCACTTCGTTAATCATAGAGAATTACCTTTCGTTGCTCACGAGGGTACCGACGTGTTCGCCCATCAGGATACGACGAATGGTGCCGGGGTCGTTGGGATTAAAGACGACAATAGGGATATTGTTGTCCATACAGAATGTCAAAGCGGTGCTGTCCATTACCGTCAGCCCCTGTTGGATTGCATCCATGTAGGTCAGTTTGTCATACCGGGTGGCGTCTGGATTGCGCCGTGGATCTGCAGTGTAGACCCCATCGACACCATTTTTGGCCATCAGGATAACTTCGCAATGCATTTCTGCGGCGCGCAACGCTGCTGCCGAATCGGTACTGAAGTACGGATTACCAGTGCCAGCGGCCAGTATGACCACACGGCGCTTCTCGAGGTGACGGGCAGCGCGGCGCCGCAGATACGGCTCGGTGACTTCGTCCATTTTGATGGCAGTCATGGTACGGGTATGCATCCCGTGCCGTTCGAGTGCATCTTGGAGCGCCAGTGCATTGATAATGGTCGCGAGCATACCCATGTAATGGGACTGTGCAGGATCCATCCCCAGTGCAATTGCTTTTTGACCACCCCGCCAGATGTTGCCACCGCCGACGACAACCGCGATTTCGACACCCAGCTCATGAATGGCACGTATTTCACGTGCGTAGAATTCAAGCACGCTCTGGTCAATCGTCTGTTCGTGTGCGCCTGCGAGGGCTTCTCCGCTGAGTTTGAGGAGGATGCGTTTGAACTTTGCAGTCGTCATGATTCGTCCATTCAACAAACAGCGGAGGCAAATGCCTCCGCTGTTTGTTTGGTTTAGTTGCCGATTTCGTAGCGGGTGAATCGTCGTACGACGACGTTTTCTCGCAGTTTGGCCACTGCTGCCTGAATCATGTCTTCGATGGTCTGCGAAGGATTACGCACGTATGGCTGCTTGAGCAACACGACTTCTTCGTAGTATTTGGCTGCGGTCAATCCGCTGGCTGCGACTTCTGCTTCGGGGACTTCGTCGGTCGTGACATACTTGGGGTTGACCGCAGCAACATGCATAGCGATGTTCTTGCAGAGTTCCAAAAAGTCTGGGGTACGGGCAACGAAGTCGGTTTCGCAGTTGATTTCGACCATCGCGGCCATCTTGGCGCCGTTGTGCACGTACGTCTCGATACGGCCTTCGTTGGCGTCGCGGCCTTTGACTTTATCGCTGACCTTGAGGCCACGCTCGCGCAACATTTCAATGGCTTTGTCCATGTTGCCATCGCTCTGTGCCAAGATGTCTTTGCATTCTTTGATGCCTGCGCCGGTGCGTTCGCGCAGTTCTTTGACCATTTGTGCGGTTACTTCAGCCACGGGGGAGCTCCTTTGTCGGTAGTGAGCACACGGGGAACGACGCATGATGCGCATTCCCCGTGTTCGGCATATTATTCTTTGTCGGTAGCGACGTCAGCGGCAGCATTCATCAATGCAGCCTGTGTCTGACCATGGTCACCACGAGCGGATTCTCGGCGGGTCATGCCTTCGATGGCGGCGTCGGCGATACGTGATGTCACCAAGCGGATGCTGCGGATCGCATCATCGTTGCTTGGGATGATGTAGTCGATGTTGTCTGGGTCACAGTTTGTGTCGACCATTGCGACGACTGGGATCCCGACTTTGATTGCTTCGGCCAAGGCCAATGACTCTTTGTGTGGGTCGACAATGAAGATAGCACCGGGCAAACGATCCATCGTTTTGATGCCACTGAACACCTTGTACAGCTTCTCGATTTCTTCGAGGCGCTTGCCGGCTTCGGCTTTGGTCAAGCGGCTGAAGTCACCGCGGTCGCGCTGTGCTTCGAGGTCGGCCAAGTAGCGCAAGCGGCGCCGAATGGTCGAGAAATTAGTCATTGTGCCGCCCAACCAGCGCTGCGTGATGTAGTGCTGACCGGCACGGGTTGCTTCTTGCTGGATGGTCTCTTGGGCTTGCTTTTTGGTGCCGACGAACAGCACCTTGCCGCCAGCGGCGACCATGTCGGTGATGTAGTTGTACGCGCCATTCAACCCGTCGACCGTCTGTTGCAGGTCGAGCACATGGATCCCATTGCGAGCGCCGAAGATGAACGGCTTCATTTTGGGATTCCACCGGCGGGTTTGGTGGCCAAAGTGTGCGCCTGCCTCAAGCAGTGCGCGCAGAGACGCGATCCGGCTGTTGCCTTCAGTCATGGGAGACTCCTTCTTCATACGTAAAACGTATCCGCCACCCCCGTCAGCCCGAGTGAGACGCCATGAGCGCAGGATTCACTGGTCGGGAGGTGTGTGATATAGAACACCGCTGAGAATTATACCATACCTGGAGGACATTGCGCTCATTCGTTAGTGGGAGTCTGAACCACGCGGTAGCGAAAGTCACAAAACGGAGCCCCTTCCATGATGGTCTGTGTGCGTGTCAGGCGGATGTCGGCAGAAAACCCCTCGATCAACGCCGCATCACGATTGCACGAAAACACTGCTCCGAGTTCGGCCAAGCCGAGTGCGCTATACAACTCTGCATAGCGACAACGGGTCACATTGAACCCAAATGCAGTCGGGCTTTGTTCGATGACATCAATGACCAATGCGTCGTCTTTGGTCCAGAGTTTGAGTGAATCAGCAAAGTTTGCGATGGTTGCTTCGCCATATGTGCGGGCCATTTCGGCCCCCTGGGTGCGTGCGATTTCTGCGATGGTGTCGCGGACCGTTGCGATGACCTGCGCACGGTCGTTCGTCTGCGCAAATGCATCAATAAGTGGGGCCAACAGGCGTGCTTCGATTTCGCGGCGCGTCAAGACGCCGATTGCATTGAGGGTGTCAGGTGGGGTCATGTGTCCTCCTTGAAATAGGCTATACTGCGCGCAGTACTGTTAGACAGAGGTTGGCTATGGCAAACACGACTCCCGAACAACGAGCACGGCGCGGTTGTCACTTTATTATCCTCTTGTTTGCGGTGTTGACGGGGCTGAATTACATGGATGGTGGCACCGCAAGCCTGCTGTTTCGTATTTTTGGTGTCTGTCTTATTGTTGCAATCATCGCACGGCTTGTGATTGCGACCGACCGGCAGCAGCCCGAACCCCCAGAGGTGAAAAAATGACACACGAACGCTTCTATCACATCGGCTACGGCAGGGGCGATTTCGGTGCTGCACTGCCGACGATGGCATTGCTGTCGGGGGATCCAGAACGGGCCGCCATGATTGCACAGAAACATCTATCGAATGTGACGGTGTTGTCAGACCATCGTGGCTTGCACAGCTCGCTAGGATATTTGCCCAATGGGACGCCGGTTATTTCGGCGACGAGCGGGATGGGTGCGCCGTCGCTCAGCATCGTCGTCAACGAGCTGGTACAGGTGGGGATTCGCACCATTATCCGCGTCGGTACATGCGGATCAATCCAGCCGCACGTATTGCCTGGGCATGTCGTGGTTTCGCAAGCGGCACTCTGTCGTCAAGGGGCGGCCAGCGACATCGCGCCACTCGAGTACCCCGCTGCCGCGGACCCGTATGTGACCATCGCCCTCATGGAGGCAGCGCACGCTGCGGGTATTCCTGCACACATGGGCGTCACTGCGTCGGTTGACACGTTCTACGAAGGGCAAGAACGCCATGCATCGGCAAACCCACATCTGTTGCGGCAGCACATCGGGGCGACCGCCGAATACCAGCATCTGAATGTGTTGAACTACGAGATGGAAGCGGGTACGTTATTCAAAATGGGGTTGGTGTACGGGTTCGCTGCAGGCTGCGTCTGTGCAGCAGTCGCCCAACGGACCACCGCCGAAACGATCGTATTGGATCAGAAAGCCGAAGGCGTCGATCGGGCAATCCGGACCGCCGTCGCTGCCTTGACGCGGCTCTCTGGTCGTTAGGGCATATCCCGAGCAAGCACCCCGAGGTACGCTGCGATATTGACGACATCGGCGTTTTCGTAATTACTCAGCACGATAACCGTAATGTCGGGATCGGGGAAGTTACCGAGATACGTCCGGATCCCGCTTGCCATGCCGTCATGATGTACTGACGCCATCCCAGCAAGGGGATTACGCATCACGCCGAGTGCATAATTCTTTATCTGCGGGGTACGCATTAACGCCAACGTCTCGGGTTTGAGGACTTGGCCATCGTGCAGAGCACGGTCCCATCGGTACAAATCGTCGATTGTCGAGTAGAGTCCGCCGGCGGAGTCGAGCGTCGATGCATCAATCGGATCAGCCGGGATCCCCATTCCATAGAGCCCGAACGCCAGGGTCGGGTCGGCGCCAGCGGTGCTGTGGTCGTAGTCGGTGTCGTTGAGTCCGAGCGGGATGCAGAGTTCATTTTTGATGATATCTGCATATGGCATCCCGGTGATGTACTCGAGAATTTGACCGAGCAAGATGTACCCAGAATTCGAATATTTGTACACGCTGCCAGGCGTGGATGTAAGGGGCTCATTGCGAAAGCGTGCAATGAGCTCTTCTCGTGTGGTCGGGGTTGCTTGCCGCCGGTCAAAATCGAGAAATTCGGTGTAATCGGGTATACCAGAGCTGTGTGAAAGTAATTGCCGGATGGTAATTGCCGCCCACTGTGGCGCACAAAACTCGAGATAGCTGCAGATACGGTCATCGATGTTGAGTTTCCCCTGCTCTTGGAGGCGCAGAATGAGCACAGCGGTGAATTGTTTGGTGAGCGAGGCAATGCGAAATTTGGTGGTTGCGGTGTTGCGACTCGTGCGATTCGCCAACCCGTACCCATGCCGCAGAAGTATTTCGCCGCGTCGCGCAACCAGCACGCTGCCGCTGTACAGCCCCGCTTGCTCGATGCTGCGCATGTGTTGGCCCAAAATATTGTCCGCGCCGACGGATCCAACTTCGATCGGGTCGAGATTCATCGGCAGCGGTTCAACAGTGGGTTCGGCGGTGGGGTTGGCGGTGGTTGGGAGCGTGGCAGTGATGGTCGGCAGAGGGGCCCCGCGCTCGGCGGTAGGAACGGGGGCTGCGGGTGGTTCGGTAGGCACCGCAATCAACCCACCTTCGACGGTGACGGTTGGCAACGTCGGCAGGGATGCCTGCGTCGACGACGCAGCATCCGTGCTGCCACATGCTCCGAGCACGAGGACGACTGTGAGTGCAAGGATTATGAGGCGCATGCGTGATGTGCGGTGGCAGTGCGAATCAATGAACGATAGACATCGAGGATGTCGCAGCCGATATTGCTCCAGCCGTAGCGTTCTGCACGAGCACGGCCAGCGATACCGAGTTGATGCGCCAAATGTGCATTGGTCAAAATCTTGGTGAGGTTCTCTGCGAGCTCGGCTGCATCGTCAGGGGCAGTCAATAATCCGTCGACTCCATGTGTGATGATCGTTGCAGGTCCACCAGCGTTGGTGGCAATCACCGGTCGACCGCTCGCGAGCGCCTCAAGCGCGGCCATCCCGAACGACTCGTAGTGTGAGGGCATCGTGACGACGTCGCACGCCGCGTGAAAGAGCGAGAGCTGGCTCTGCGGCCTGGCTCCGACAAAACGGATTGCGGTAGCGATACCGAGTGAATGGCGGAGCACATCGAGTCGCTTTTGTTCGGTGTTCCACAGGTGTGGTTGGTCCTCGCTTGCACCGCCGACAATCACTGCCTCGAGCATCGCAAGACTGGGCACGCGTGCACGTAACTGGGCAACTGCCGTTATCAAGGCGTCGATCCCTTTGAGTGGCTCGATGCGCCCGACCAGGAGTGCGAGGGGCGTTGGCTGGGCCGGCAAACCGAGCTGTTTGCGTGCATCGGCCATATCATTTGGTTGGAAGCGTTGCAGGTCGACCCCGCACGGAATGACACGAATATGCTCGGGATTGGCGTCATAATGCCAAATCATCTGGCTTAAGTCGATTGTTGTTGCAGCCACTATGGCATCAGCGTTGCGCATGATGTCGCCTTCGTGGGAGATGCGTTGACCGGTCTCGCGCTCTTCGTCACTCCGCGCAACGATGTTCTTCATGGCGCCGAGGGTGTGGAACATATGTACCAGCGGGACGCCGAGGCGTTCACGGAGTGCCAGTCCAATGACGCCCGAGACAAAATAGTGACTGTGAATGATGTCATACGACACACGTTGTTCGTGAGCATAGGTGATGATGCCATCAACGAATGCATCTGCATGGTTGAGGATGAGATTTTTGTCGTACGGGGATTCGGGCCCGGCAGGGAGGGTAATCAGCGTGACATTGCGCGTGACCGGAGTAATCCGCTCGCTGTCGAGCGATTGGCTCCGGGTGAAGATGTCGACGGCTACGCCACGACGCCCAAGTTCGCGACTGAGTTCGCGGACATAGACGTTCATTCCCCCGGCTTCTTTGCCGCCGAGTCCTGCGAGTGGGCTCGTATGTACAGACAACATCGCAACGCGCATAACTGGACTCCCGTTGGGTACGTGGGCTCATTACACATACGTAATAGACCGCGTGTTGGATGCACCTGACGACGCCGTCGTTAGCAAGTATACGGTCTCTGGGTGAAGTTGTGATGAGCGTTGTTAGACGACACGCACCCCGGCGGTGGTCGTGCGTATGCGATAGATAGACGTGCGTGCCGTGATGTAGAGCGTTTTGCGATCATCATCACCGAACGTGCAGTTTGCTGGGAGTTCGGGGACAGCAATGACCCCGAGGCAATGACCATCGGGCTCAAACACCCAGATACCTGTTGCACCGGCGACATAGAGATGGCCGGCTTCGTCGATCTTCATCCCGTCGGGAGACCCAGGTTGGGGGTGATCGAGATCGCAGAGAATCCGGCTGTTGGTCAACGTCCCATCGGGAGCCACATCAAATGCGCGGACATGTCTGCGGCGCGAGTCGTCAATATACAAGGTGCGTTCGTCGGGGGACAGTGCCAGGCCGTTTGGACGGATGAAGTCCTCCGCGATACGAAGAACGGTACCGTCCGGGTGGACTGCATAGACACCATTGACGGGTTGTTCTTGATCGGCAGGGTCGATGCCATAGGGTGGGTCCGTGAAAAACACGACGCCATCGGAGCGCACGATGACATCATTGGGGCTATTGAGGCGTTTGCCGTCGTAGCGGTCGATGAGTGTTTGCGGCATACCGGATGCATCGGTCATGCTGACGCGGCGATTGCCGTGTTCTGCGGCGATCAGCGCACCGGTGCGGCTGCGGGTCAGTCCATTGGAATGCCCACTCGGCTCGCGCCAACGCGAAATGGTGCCGTCCGGGCGCCATGCGTAGATGATTCCCGCAGGGATGTCAGAAAAGCGCAGTTCGGTGTCACACCAGACTGGCCCCTCGGTGAACTGGAATCCCGTGGCGATGCGTTCGGGGTGGCCGCCTTCGAAGAGGGAACGGAGCTTCATCTAGTCCTCGATCCAATTGAGCGTGCGGTCAACGGCTTTTTGCCAACGGGCATAGTCGCGGTTCCGTTGGGCGGCGTCCATCTGCGGGACCCAGCGGGTGTCTTCGCGCCAGTTGGATTGCACCTCGGCGAGGTCGCGCCAGTACCCGACGGCAATCCCAGCGGCATAGACTGCACCGAGAACGGTTGTTTCGCGGATGACGGGGCGTATCACCGGCACATTGACGACATCGGATTGAATCTGCATCAACAAGCTGTTGGCAGTCATCCCGCCGTCGACTTTGAGCAGGGCAATAGGTACGCCACTGTCTTGTTCCATTGCGTCGAGGACCTCGCGAGTCTGCCAGGCGACTGCTTCGAGTGCGGCCCGGGCAATGTGTGCTTTGGTCACGTAGCGGGTTAACCCAACGATGACGCCCCGGGCGTCACTGCGCCAATGCGGCGCAAACAACCCCGAGAAGGCAGGCACAATCACCACGCCGCCATTGTCAGGAACCGATGCAGCGAGTGCCTCGATGTCACTGCTTTGGGCAATGATGCCGATGTTGTCGCGCAACCACTGGACTAGGGCACCGGCGATGGCGATGGAGCCTTCGAGTGCGTACACCGGTGGTTGGCCTTTGAACTGGTAGGCGAGGGTGGTGAGCAGACCGTGTGTCGAGGGAACGAGTGCGGTACCGGTGTTGAGCAGCATGAAACAGCCAGTGCCGTAGGTGTTTTTGACGTTCCCAGGCGACACACAGGCTTGACCGACCATGGCTGCATGTTGGTCGCCCAACGCAGCAGCGACGGGTACTCCGGCGAGCATGCCGACCGCGGTGCCATAGACTTCGGCGGATGAGCGGATGGTGGGGAGCATTTGGGCGGGGATATCCATGGCTGCGAGGATGTCGGGGTCCCACTGCAATGTGTGCAGGTTCATCAGCATGGTGCGTCCCGCATTGGTGACATCGGTGACATGGATGCCGCCTTCGACGCCGCCGGTGAGGTGCCAGATGAGGAAGGTGTCAATAGTGCCAAAGAGCGCGTCACCGGTAGCGGCAGCGGCGCGTAATCCGGGCGTGTGATCGAGCAACCAACGGAGTTTGGGGCCGGAGAAGTACGTTGCCAACGGGAGGCCCGTTTGGCTCCGGAAGCGGTCGACGCCGTGGGTGCCGGCGAGTTCGCGACAGAGGGCATCGGTGCGCATGTCTTGCCAGACGATGGCATTGGCGTACGGCGCGCCGGTGCGACGGTCCCACACGACAGTGGTCTCACGCTGATTCGTGATGCCGACCGCGGCAATATCGGCTGCAGTGAGTCGGGCATCGGTGAGTGCATCGGCGACGACCGAGAGCGTCCGTTGCCATATTTCGTTTGGGTCGTGTTCGACCCACCCCGGTTGGGGAAATATCTGCGTGTGTTCACGTTGTGCGATGGCACGTGGGGTGCTCTCGTGATCAAAGATCATACACCGTGTACTGGTCGTGCCTTGGTCGATGGCGAGGATAAAGCGTTTCATTGCGTCCTCCTATGCGAATCTAACGCCATTATACTCGGCGAGCGAATCCGGCGCAGACCTCTTGACATCTGTGCTAGACATGCTATATTCGTCGTAGGATTCTTTTAGCATTTTTGCCGTCCAGGCATAAAGGGGGTGGTGCTCATGGGTTGTAGTCATAAGCGCATGGGTGTCGCCGGAGCGGTGACCCTGTAGTCTTCCGTTCGGAGACACCCGACCTCCACCGTCGCTGCTTCGTC
>CAIZHO010000467.1 GCA_903932805.1 uncultured Roseiflexaceae bacterium
CGTAATAGTGGTATAAAACTACCTCAGACAGCAGGGAGCGACGATGTCTCGATTAGCGGAACTCGATGCGGACATACAACAGCGGTTGCAACGTGTGAACTTGTTCGTCGAACTCAACGATGACGAAGCGTTTTACAACGAACTCAAGGCTGTTCTCGAAAAGGCGCGTGAGCATATGACGCCCCAGCAAATTGTTAAAAATCTGCCATACGCAGTCAGTTATTTTCTGGTTTTGCATGGGATGTTTCATTATCGTGGTGGTGATTTCTGGCAAGGCGCACTCAATCTCGACGCCAATCACAGAGTCATTTGGTCACAAATGTTCCTCGAAGTCTTGCGACAAAACGGAATGCCAAGATTTGAGAGATTGGTCGAGTCCGAGTCGGCATTACGCTACATAACCCCCATACTGATGCATGGCGGCATTCCTCGATATTCGCTTCCCGATTTCTTTCGCGAGTTTTTGACGAAATACATTCGTGCACTGAAGCGTACGAATATCCCATTGCTGCAGTACAAGCAAGAATGGTTAGAACTGCCGCATGCCATTGACCGACCGATTGTACGATTCTTGGAACACGGGGGTACGTTTGCAAATGATTGGGTAGAACGAACCGTCCAAATGGCCATGAGGGTCGATGAGTATATCAAGCGAAACAAATCGACAGCGAAGTTGCCACCGACCATCTATCGGGATGCACGTGTGCCAAAGTGGGTGACAGAAGCGTTTTGGAATTACCGCAAGACGGCCAAGGCAGTCGAGGTTCGGACCCAAGAAATCAAAGCCCCCGTGGTGAGTCTGTTGTATGAACAGACGATTGTTATCGACTTCCCACCCCAAGAGTTATTGTTGGGGACAGAGAATCACGTGTCGTGGGTGTGCACCTTCGGAGCTTCCGGATTGACCAATACCGAGACGATTCCCGTTTTTGCACATGCACGCGGCCACCTGCTCCATGTCGAAGCCACTGCCAAAGATTTGGACTACTGCGACGAAGTGTTCGGTATGCAGATTGCGCTTCACAAAGGAAGTGAAGTGGTACGTGCCTGGAGCTACCCGAGCGATATGTTGATGTTCCGCCAGCGTGGCAGTCAGTATGTCTATCAGCGTGGCGAGCTCAAAATCTCGGGTCAGGTAATGCATGTACTGACGCAACGGCAGGTCGACTTCTTGGTGGATGGTGCGCTGCTGGAGCCGCAGAATGATGGCGACGTATATGTGTACACCATCGATGGTACATCGTGTGAAGAAGTCCTCTGCGACGGTCAATTGGTGCCTTTCGTCGAATCCGCGGATGATCTTGGACCGCGGTTGGTCGATGGTCAAACGATTGCGTTGCTCCAACCAAGCGACGCAGCGCATGTCTATGATGTTTTGCCCGATATCGACATTCCGTTATCACGGAACAGCACCGCAGAGCAACAGCTCCAGGCGTGGCGGATGGTGATTCTCAACGAGACGACCGACGAGACGGTGCGTAACCGCGTGCGCTTGGTCGATCTCGTTGGAGCAGTAGAACGCCGGGACCGTCACCTCGTGGTGTCGCTCGCCGCGTTGCGGATGCGCCTCGATCCTGGGTTGTATCGCATCGAATTGAGCGATGGTGTGCGATCTGCACGTCTGTATTATTATTTCCTGCCCGGATTCAACGTCGAGGGTCAGAGCGCATGCATTATCCCCCTCGTCGCTGTAACACGGCCATCGGTCACGATTCGGTCTGTCCCGGAGGGGTGGCGTATCGATCACGAGAATCAACGCGTGAAACCCAGCGGCGAAACGGTGCTGACATATCCCGAAGGGACCGAATCGGGGGTTATACTGCTCCGCAGCGACGTCGTCGAGCTAACCATCCCCGTGGTGTTCCCGCATGTCCATATCTCCCTCGTGGACAAAACGGGAGCCGAATTGGCAGTCAATACGCCATACCAAAAGGATGCCACCTGGTACCAAGAGAACCTGCCGGTCGTAGAGGCACGTGTGACGCCATGGAATGCGCCGGATATCCCTCATCTCAAAATATCGGTTGTGGTCGAAGTCGCCCAAAACGACGTCACGCAAGTATTGCCGGTACGGAGCAATGCCGTTCGGCGCTGGTTTGTGGTCGACAGCGCGGCTGCCAGTGACACAATCACCTATTCGCTGGGTGGGAACGCACAGCTCATCCTCACCATCGAGACCGCCCACGAGACGAAGAGCCAGCCGATTTTGACGTTGCAAAAAATGGTCAATGTCGAGAATCTGCGGGTTACCTGGACGCCGGTGCTCGACAATTACCGCGTGACCGCGCAGTGGAACGGGCCAGAATCACCATCCAATTGGCGGATGGTGTTTTGGTCGCGTCAACGTCCATGGCAGAATATCGACATGCGGCCCATCCCGGCGCATCAGACGGAAGCCAAATACATCGTCACCAAGGATGATTTCAGAGCCGGCGAATCGTACGTGGTAGGGATTGTATCGGTCAACCGGAATAATGCAATCGAAGACGGGCAACAACGCAGCACCAGTGGTGCGCCGGTCTTCCCACCGGACAGTACTGCCTGTGCAGAGCTGCGTGTGCCGGGTGACACGATGCGCAAGACTCACGAAGACTATATCGCGGCGTTGTTCACAGGAGTAAAGCCAAATACCGCACTGCTGACCCACCTCTCTGATCAGCCACCATCGAACGACGAAATGTGTATCAAGGTCAGTTATCGCTTGCTGGTGCGCTTGCACCAAGAAATCGTGCAGATGCATTGGAGTGATGCGTTGGTTGCGGTACAAGAGGTATTTGAGAAAGAGCTCAGACCAAAAGTGGTGCAGATCTATCAACACAATCGCATGGCTTTTCTCATTGCGATGCTCAAACTGACTAATCAGATGCGCCAATTCACGCTGTTTGAGCGCGAG
>CAIZHO010000468.1 GCA_903932805.1 uncultured Roseiflexaceae bacterium
TGCCCTCCAAGTTCTCGGCGTCTACCATGCGCTGGTCCCCAATCTGGCAAGCGGGATTGGTTTCATGGGGTTGTTGGTGGCATTGTTGATTAATGCCGACATCAGATTTGTGTCGCCGTTGGTTTTGCTTTTTGCCATATTAACCGCAGGGAGCATACAACTGCCCCTGTCGTTGTCAATCGATAGTAGCGTCAGTGGTGTCTTTCAAGGCTTCCTTGTGCTCGCCATGATTGTTGCGCGTGCAGTAATGGCCCGCAAGGAGCGTGGATAACATGGATCAGTTCATCCTTGATGTCGCCGCACTCATTGCAATGAGCACGCCGTTATTGCTTGCCACGTTGGGGATTCTCATCGGTGAGCGTGCAGGTGTGATTAACCTCTCGGTCGATGGGAGCATGCTGCTCGCTGGTATGGTGGGGTTCGGTGTTTCCCTGACCACCCAAAACGTGGTGTATGGATTTGTTGCTGCGGCACTCGTTGGGGCAGCGGTTGCAGCACTTGTGGGCTATCTCGGTATTACCCTGCGCCTCTCACAGACGGCTGTCGGGTTTGTGTTGGCGCTGCTTTGTACGGATCTTTCGTCTTTTCTCGGCAACCCATTTGTTCAACAGAGCGGTCCCGCTGTCCCTGCGTGGGCAATCCCGGTGTTGGCAGACATCCCCATTATCGGCACGCTGTTTTTTCGCCATGATGTCGTCATCTACGCCGGGTTGGTTTTGGTTCCGTTGATTGCCTGGTTCATTGAACGCTCTCGACCCGGTCTTATTGTGCGCGGGGTGGGCGAGCGTCCCGAGGCGCTCTATGCACGTGGCATCGATGTGGTACGGGTGCGGTATGCAGCGGTTATTGTTGGTGGTGCCTTGATCGGGCTCGCTGGTGCCGCATACACGCTGGACCTGAAGCAAGGATGGACCTACCGACATATCGCCGGTACGGGGTGGATCGCGTTGGCCATTGTTATCTTTGGTGCGTGGAAATCCTACCGCATCGCGTTTGGCTGCTACCTCTATGCCGCATTGCAGACCGTGGCGTCGCGCATGCAAGTGAATGATTGGGAAATTCCCACCCAAGTGCTTCAGGTAGCGCCGTTCGTGGTCATGATCGTCGTCCTCGCGGTGGTCAACAGCCTGAGCACACCGACCATTCAGGCATGGTTGTTGACCGTTCCCACTCCCGTGCGCCGCGCCTTGGCGTACGTGACAAGCCCTGCTCCCGCAAGTTTGGGCAAGCCGTTTGACCCAGCTGGATGAGAAAAGATGCTGCCTATCACACATGGTGATGACGGCATTTTCGGTACATCAAAGCGATACAAGTCGTGTACATGATGACCCCACCCTGTGCCCAAGCACGCGGGTGGGGTTGACTCTGCGCGACAGATGTGGCGGAATGACGTGCACTGTACGGAAATACGGCCAGGAGCGCGTACAAAACCTCCCCATGCGTCGCATGGGGAGGTGCACCTATAGCCTCAGACTTCGGTGAGTTGATCCCAGCTTGTGCCCGCTTCGACGTCGACCTTGAGTGGGACTGCGAGATCTGCGTAGGCCTGACTCATCTCGTGACGGAGCAATGTTGCAACCGCTGCTTGGTGTGCCTCGGGCACTTCGACAATGAGTTCGTCGTGGACCTGCAACAACAAGCGTGCACCATTGCCGAACGCAGTAATTGCGGCATCGACGCGGAGCATGGCCATCTTCATGATATCGGCTGCAGTCGCCTGAATCGGATGGTTGATCGATTCACGTTCGGCGGCTTGTTGGCGTGGTCCTTTGACGTTGATTTCTGGCATCGCACGGCGCCGCCCAAACAACGAGCTGACCGCGCCCGTTTGGTGCGCTTCTTGGATGGTGCGGTCGATATAGTTGCGCACCTCGGGGAAGCGGGCAAACAGACTATCGATGAGTTGCTGCGCTTCACCACGGCTCAGATTGGTGCGTTGTGCCAACCCGAATGCACTGATGCCGTAGACAACACCGAAGACCGTCGTTTTGGCCAAACGACGTTTTTCTTTGTCGACCTGTTCGATGGGGATGCCAAATAGCTGTGCAGCGGTGGCTGCGTGGATGTCTTGGTCCTCGTGGAA
>CAIZHO010000469.1 GCA_903932805.1 uncultured Roseiflexaceae bacterium
GGCCATGATCGCAGCTGCTGAACTCCGATCGTCACCAGGTGCCGCTGCTAATCCTACGGCACTCACGCCATTGATGAAAATATCGCGCGAGAACGTCGCGTTGGCGTTTTGGCGGATTGCGATGTCGTACCACCGATTGGCAACGAATGGCATCTGAATAGAGGTCGACGTCCTGTGAGAGCTGTAGTCGAGGTACAAACGACGATCGACCAGAAACAAATCGAATATCAAGTTAGCCCCGGCACTGCCACGAACGGTTTCGTTCAAGATTTTGGTGTTCGCCGTGGTGTTGGTGAACTTGACCCGGAAGGTCATCGTGTAAGCGCCCTTGACCAATCGCTGTGCTGCTGCATTGCTCAGCGAGACATAATCGCCCGCTGCAAACTTCATCGCGCCATTGTCAAGGTCTGGTGCACGTGCAGGAATGGTCGACAATGTCGCGGGGTCGTCGTTGAGGATAATTTCGGCGACGTGCAAATAATTTGATCGATTGAGGAGTTGGATACGCACATAGCGCGCCTGGAAATCCGCCCCAAAATCGATGCGCTGGTGTGGTCCTGGGTTCGTTGCACAGGCGACCGTTGCGGCCGTCGCACAGGCGACACTGCGCGCAGCGACGGTGTTCACATTGCCCAAGAGATTCGTGGTGGTGTCATCGCCCGCGGCGGCCCCGTCTCGGCGCAACAGCACGACGGCACCGGTCATACGCTCCGGACAACAGTCTTGGCGATTGACAATTGTGACGGAGCGTACTCGTTTGTTTGACCCGAGGTCGAGCTGTATCCATGGCTCAAATTCGGTTGCTGTATGGTTAAACGTTGCGAAATTGTTATCGCCTGCTGACGATGCAGCCCATCCACCGTTCGAGGACTGCGTGAGTGTCGTCGCGCCATAGTTGTAATCGTTGGCCGTCGGTACCCGATAGAGCGGTTCGCAGACAACCGGCACTGCCACCCCACTTGGTGGGGTACACACGACCGGCAGGCGGCCTGCGGTTGTGTCTGGCGCAACCACGGTCGAGCGCACGTCAGTGGTCAGCGTCAGGACATCACTCATCGGCGCAGATGCCGATTCACGTCCCAATTGATTGAGGAGCGCTGCCTGTGCCAGGATGAGACCATTGCCATCATCTACAGCAGCCCGATGGATGGTAATGGCATCCATGAGTGCCCCGATGGATCCGATGTTCAAGGGTTCCACGACACTATCGATGACCATGGCCGCAGTGGCAACAGCGTAGCCATTATCCACAACTACAGAAGCTGGAGTTGTTGCATTGTTTATACGATAGACCGTCAGCGTCAACGTGCCTTGCATATAGCGGATAAGGGCATAGTTCCACTGACCGCTCGTGACTGCAGGCGTGCTGATGGTTTGCATGCCATAGCTCAGGGTCGGCACCGCGTTTACCACTTTGAAGGTCAACGGCGAGGCGGCATTCGACGCAGCCAGGTACGTCACGGTGCCACTCGCCGGTGGGTTGAATTCCATCCCCAGGGTGAACTCGCGTTGTTCGAGCCAGACACCATTGCCAGCCGAGAGCGGCACGGGTGCGGTGAAGCTTGCGCTGCCGTTGCTGATGGTCGGGCACCCAGTCGTGCACTTGAGCTCGACACTGTTGCGTACGCCGGCGAGTGATGCATCGCGGAGCGAACTATTGGTGAATGTCAGACATGCGACTAGTAGCCCATCGCTACATCCTGCGTTCAGCGCTTCGATCTGGGGAGAAGTCAGGCCTCTGTTGTACAACTGTATGTCACGCACCGTGCTCAGCGAACCAGCCGCCGACGTCCCACCGATCAGATACCCGCTCGGTGTACTGGACAAGCGTGCGATGGTGCCGGTCGAACGGGCAGTCAGCACGCCGTTGGTATAGAGCGAGGTAATGCCGTTTTCGTAGCGGAAGACGAGGTGGTTCCAACTCCCAATGGTCAGCGCGGCTTCGTTGGTAATGGTAGTGCCGTTGTACGTGAATGATGGCTTTTCTGTGAGCAATTCTGCCCGCACGCCATTGTCAGCACTCGTAAACAGCGGGCGTGTCGCCACTGATTGTTGTTGTGGTTTGACAAAGAGGGACAGGGTGAACGCATTCTGGCGGAAGACACCAGCGATGTCTGGGGTGACAGTCAAATAGTCGTTCGACGTCCCGCCGTTGAAGAGCCAGCCATCGGTTGCATCGCTCACCGTTGGGCAGACATTGCCTGTGCAGGTGACGCTGCGGCTGAACGGTGAACGATCATTCCAGGTCATTGCGTCTGTGGTGACGGCTGCATCATCCATCCGCAGACACAGTACCCCGCCATCGAATGCACATCCTTGCGCATAGGTAGTAGTACCGTTGTTGACCGTCGGTTTGCCAGGGATAGTCACACTGGTGCTGGCCGTGGTCGAGACGTTCGGTCCAATCATGTAGCCATCGTATGCCGTGGATGGAATCGACGTCCGCCCCGTCGTAGGCACATACTGTATCGTGCCACGCTGTGTGCGGCCCAACAGTTTGTTGGTGATGGTCGATGCTGCCACCAGGCTGTCGCCAGGACGGACGATGAGGTCGTTGGCTTTCGCTTCGGTGATTTCGACTTCAGCAATCTGGAGGTAGTCAGCCGTATTGAGTTGGATACGCACAAACTGCGCCGACACCGGTGGCGAAAACGTCACCGTGTTTTTGCTCATTGTGGCCTTGGTGCATGCAGCAGTGCTGTTGCATGCCAATGTGCGCCATGCGGCTGCATTGGTTTTGTTTGCGGTCATATCGACGCTGGTGCCGAAGTCGGTGTTCGTCAGGAAGACGACCGCCGAGTCGAGACGATTCGCACAGCAATCGGTGCGGTTGTAGACGGTGATGCTGTCGATGAGCGTTGCGCTGGTGAGTTTTGCCTGCCACCATGCTTTGTTGTCTGGTCCCGTAACGGCGACCGAGCCACTCCCCTCAAGGTTCCCATCACGATTTCCGTCAACGGCAGCATCGGCTTGTGACATGTTCGGGTTATAGACGCTGCTCTGCTTGACCGATGCGATTTTGACCGAGGATTCGCTCAGAGAACCGACCGTGGAGATAATGTCTGGGCTGTTTTTGGCGTAGGGGCTCCAGCCGAGGATTTTTTCACGCTGGTCAATGATGCCATCACTATCTGCGTCTGCAAGCAGGGGATTGGACGCGACCCACGTCATCTGTGGTGTCGTCCCAACGATTGCATAGGTGACATCCCAGCCACCTTTGCGCACGCCGTTTTCGACACGGACGACTTCTTCGCCGTCCAGCAGACCATCACCATCGGTGTCTGGCATACTTGAATTGGTCCTATAGAAGCTCTCCTGAAGATCGCTCAGTCCATCCTTGTCGCCGTCAACGGTTCTGGGATCGTAGCTCATCGAGATTTCGGTTTTGTCACTGATACCGTCGCCGTCCGTATCAACTAATGCATCAGATGTCTTGTAGGTCTTTTCTTGTTCCA
>CAIZHO010000470.1 GCA_903932805.1 uncultured Roseiflexaceae bacterium
AGACATCTTCACTTCCCCTGGTACGTACATTTTTGACTGAAATGGAAACAGCTACGATTTTGTAGCCTGGTGACGCATCTGTATATCGAATATTTGGAATGTAGGTAATACTCCCAGCTGCCAGCTGCACGCCATACTGCGTCGTAGACCAATACCCTGCAGGCATCGATCGGCGGCGTGCATTGAGCTCTGCCGTGCCCAGAATCGACGTGGTGTCGGGTGTCGGTACAGCTGTCGGTTGCGGCACTGCCGTTGCTTGGGGCACTGCGGTCGGTGCAGGCTTGCTCCGGAACGCCGTGTCTTCGCTCCCCAATAACCCCAACAACACATCGTACGGCGCCACATTCTCGGGATGGAGCTCGAAGCGGGCGCGCTCGAACCACTGCACTTGGTACTGCTTACCGTCCGACAGGGTCTCGGTCATAACCCCCGACAACGGCATGCCAAACAGCGCCAAGCTTTCGGCTTCGCTGACGGTTTTCTTGCCATCAATCTGCAATCCGTTGGCACGCCATGCCTTGAGGATGGCACCACACACTGCATGCCCGGTCTCGACAAAGGCGCGACAGCCTGGTGCCGCCGGGGTTTTGGGGAACCCGAACCAATCGCGCCCCTGCTGGTTGAGCCGATCGGCGCCGAGTCGCCCCAGCAACACGTCATACGGACGTGCGTTTTCGGGGTGGAGCTCGAGGCGATTGCGCTCGAAGCGTTGGACCGTGAAGGTCTTGCCGTCGACCGTCGTCTGCTCCTGTGGGCCGATGGGGTAGCCAAAGACCGCCAAACCACCGTTTTGATCCCAAAATTCGGCTATCCGGCCGTCCATGCACTGATTGGTCTCGACGAAACACCGTTGAGCGGCTGATGCCTGTTTGGGTTGAAAGATGCCGATGGTCGTTGCCATCAGGATAGCCAGCGTCGCGAGCATCACCGAGTGGATGTGAGTTTTCATTGTGTTTACCATTTCATACTAGTCGTGAGAAAGAACCATGCGGCGGCGTAGAAGTCGACGATAAGGGAATGTGGTGCTTCCGTCGTGGCTTCATTTGAAATCAGGATGGCCAATCGATTTTGACAGAGGACCACTCCTGACACACCCATATAAAACCTGTCGAAGCGTGTCACTGTAGATTTTTCTGAACATCCGCCATACTCGGATGTCGTCCATTCACGTGCATCTGGATAGAGGTCGTCGGCATCGATGTCGTCAAATGCATTGCGGGCAGCCTGATTATTGATGTATTCTTTGATGATCACAGAGACAAAATGACGTTCGTAGTCTGCGTTGAACAGATATGCCGAAGAGCTAAATGTCTGCACAAGATCGGGTGCGAATGTCGCATCGAGTTCGGCACTGCCGTCGGTGAGTCCCGCGGCAAAAATAGGATTGATTTTCCAGACACTGGTCCAGCCAAAGTCTCGAATACTGCCTGCTTTGGTGAATTCTTCGTTCGGGACCATCCGATTTTTGACGGGGATGAAATGCGCACCGGGTTGTGCATTGGCCGCTGCCGCGGGGGCAGACCCGCCACCCACTTCGTTGCCCAACAACCCCAACAACACATCATACGGCGCGGCATTCTCGGGGTGCAGTTCAAATCGGGCGCGCTCGAACCACTGCACTTGGTACTGCTTACCGTCCGACAGGGTCTCGGTCATAACCCCCGACAACGGCATGCCAAACAGTGCCAAGCTTTCGCCCTCGCTGACCGTTTTCTTGCCATCGATCTGCAATCCGTTGGCACGCCATGCCTTGAGGATGGGGCCACAGACCGCATGCCCGGTCTCGACAAACACCCGACAGCCGCCCGTATCACCGCTCTTGGCAAAGCCGAACCAGTCACGACCCTGCTGACCGAGCCGATCAGCACCCAAGCGTCCGAGGAGCACATCGTACGGGCGCTTGTTCTCGGGATGGAGTTCGAGCCGATTGCGCTCGAAGCGCTGGACCGTAATCGTCTTGCCGTCGACGCTAATCTGCTCTTGTGGCCCAATCGGGAACCCAAAGACCGCAAGTCCACCGTTCTGCTCCCAAAATTCGGCTATCCGACCATCCATACATTGATTTGTCTCGACAAAGCAGCGCTGGGCGGCTGTCGCAGTCTTGGCGGGCTGGAGACCAACAATCGTCAGCAGCACGACACTCACTACAATCAGGCGCATGTTCATCGTGTGTCCTCTCGTACAAATGCTCTGCCATACGCTATCGTTTTACAAGACCACATATGTGGATTTATGTGAAAAATAACGAATTACGTACATACGCACCTGCACTATACGACACGGCACCGGGAGATACAAGGTGCAGAGAAAGAATTTTTGACATACGCTATACTGAGTGATACCAAGGCAATGGTGTGCAGGAACGTGCAATAAGGAGCGTATATGAACGAGACGACCGCCAAAATAGTGGTGGCCTTTGCGCTACTGCTTTCTGCGAGTTGCGGTGCCTACACCGCATGGCGCATGTCGGTGACAGACGACAGTATGGGTGACTCATACAACGACGCAGCATTGGCGTTGATTGTCGATGCCAATGCATCGATTCGTGCTGCGGGCGATGTGGCCAATCACGCCCGTGCGTATATGGACTTCCGGGCTGCAGTCGCCAGCGAATCCATCGCAATCGACGCAGTCGAGGCCAATACCGACGAGGCGTTGACTGATGTGCTGACGACGGTGCAGGCACAGCAAGCAATCCCACGGACAGTGGCCAAATCCTACTTCCCCCAGCGCTTTGTGTTGCGAGACGGGAGCTACAACCAAAAGGGTGACACGCGTGCCGGCTATGCAACCATTGTCGGGCGCCGTACGGCCGATGCCAGTGGTCCACTGGCCGACGCTGCGTCGTTCCGTTCCAAGACCGACCAGTTGGTGGTTTTGTTGCTCGGCTATTCGTTGTTGGTGTTGATTTTGGCGTGTACCGAGGTCATCCCCTCGCCGCTGATCAATACCATTTTGGCGACGATTTCTTCGTTGGTGTCGATTGGTCTTGCCATTCAAACCATACTGATTGAACAGGTGGTGAGCAAATGATGAA